>CAYMDR010000045.1:0-9259 GCA_964389195.1 uncultured Candidatus Peribacteria bacterium
TCAGGCCTATACCGAAGAACTTGCTTCCCACGCTCCAAATATAAAATTCGTTTTTAGTCTCACCGATTACCGTGTCATCATTGGTCTTTTCATCGGAGCCTTACTCCCTTTCCTCTTTGCTTCTTCCTGTATGGAATCAGTAGGAAAAACTGCTATGAAAGTAGTGGAAGAGGTACGCCGCCAATTTAAAACTAAAAAAGGTATTATATCAGGCAAAGAGTTACCGGATTATGGCAAATGCGTAGATATTGTAACTAAAGCTGCTCTTAAAGAGATGGTTTTCCCTGGTTTACTCGCAGTCCTTGCGCCTTTAATTGTTGGCTTCTTACCTGGACTCGGCGCCATCAGTCTAGGTGGTATGCTCGCCGGTGTCATTATCTCCGGTTTCTTACTCGCTCTCCAAATGTGTACAGGTGGAGGCGCTTGGGATAATGCTAAAAAATATATTGAAGATGGTCATTTCGGAGGCAAAGGTTCCGATGCCCATAAAGCAGCTGTTGTAGGTGACACTGTTGGCGATCCATTTAAAGACACAGCCGGTCCTGCCATTAATTCACTCATTAAAGTGATTAACACCATATCACTTATTATTGCCCCTATTCTGGCAACCTTAATGCTTAAAAGCTAATGGAACAACACTCTAAAAATTCACAAGAGGTTGAGGTAGTCGCTGTTGACAGCGACTACCTTACTCTTCAAACCATTAAAGATAAAAAGCTCATTTATTGGCCGCTGAAAGAATTAAGTGAACCCTTAGAAATTGGAAGCAAACTCATACTTGAGTTAGTACTCCATAATGAAGGGCAACAAATTTCAACAACATCAACCAAAGGCACTTACAACAAAGCCCACAGCGAAGAAATGTATCAACTATTAGAAGCTTTGATTAATTAGAAGCTTAAAAAATTAAACAAAAAAGAGAGATACCCTAAGGTATCTCTCTTTTTAAAATCACAATAATAAAAGCCTACTCTTTCTCTTTCTTCTTACCTGCAGCACCTTCTGCTTCAGCAGCGGCAGCTTTAGCCGCGTCGGCAGCAGCAGCAGCAGCCTCAGCAGTACCTTCAAGACCTACTGGAGCTGGCGTTTCCTCTTCAACACGCGGTGCAGAAACGGTAACGATCACATCTTCAACATTATCCATAAATTGAACACCTTTCGGCACTTCCAAATCTTTAATATGAATAGAGCTGGAAAGTTGTTCCAACGTAGAAATATCCACCGTAATTTCATGAGGGATATCCATTGGCAAACATTTAACGGTAAGTTCGTGTTTTACCGTTGTTAAAATACCACTAAAGTTCTTCACAGCCGGCGCAACTCCCACAATAACCACTGGAACATGGGTTGTTACTTCAACCGAAAGATCAACATGGAGAAAATCAACATGAGAAATAGCATCAGTCAAAGGATGGTACTGCACATCATGGATCAAAACATTAGTTTTTTTACCATTAATATGAAGATCAACCACCTGATTTGAACCAGCCTTCATAAATACCTTACGAAAATCCTGGTATTCCATCTGCAAAGGCACGGATTTCTCTTTTTTACCATAAAAAACCGCAGGTATAAGCTTTACTTTCCGTAAAGCGCGAGGTGATGACTTAACATCACGAGTTTTAGCTTCAAGTTGTATCGGTTCCATAAAAATTAAGAAAAAGGCAGAGCAAGTTTACCCGAAAGGCTTACCTTACGCAATATTTTTTATTGACGGGGTAGGATGGCTTATTTACAATAAAAAGCGAGATATTTATCCTTTAAAGAAATATTTATGTTCGATAAAATAAAAGATGTTTACGCCTTACAAAAAATGGCCAAAGAGATCAAAAAAGAGTTGAAAAATATCCATATTGAAGCTGAGGTAGATGGTGTTATCGTCATTGTAGACGGAGAACAGGAGGTAGTAGAGGTAAAATTCCCTGAAGAGACGACACCTCATCTCCCTAAATTGGCCGAAGCAACAAAAAAAGCCTTTAATAAAGCCATTAAAAAGTCTCAACAAGTAGCTGCTGAAACAATGAACCCGGTAATGCGTGGCCTTAACCTTCAGGGACTCCGCCAATAAACGGCTATTTTACTTTTCATGGTTTATACTAACTCCTCTCAGCGCCGCTCTAAAAGCAAAAAAGGATGGTTCATCCTTGTCTTTTGCCTGCTTCTTATCGGAATATGGTGGTATCGTGATAGCCGCTATCAGTACTTCTTAGCTACACCCGTCAATAGTGAAGCTGCTGAAAACACCTCATTTAGTATCGAAAAAGGCTCTTCTATAAAAGAAATAGCCAAAGACCTCTTTCAAAAAGAGCTTATTATCAATGAAGACGCTTTCATATCCTATCTAAAACAAGAGGGGCTCGATCGAAATATCGTAGCAGGCCGTTTTATGTTAAATGGATCTTTAACTATCCCGGAAATCGCTAAGAAAATTACCGATGCCAAAGGTTCAGAAACAGCACTTACCATACCGGAAGGTTCCACCATCATCGACATCGACAAAAAACTTACCGCAATGAACCTTATAAGCATGGGCGAGTTCATTAAGGCCACCAAAGATTTTAATAACTATAAAAAGTACCCCTTCTTAAACCAAAACCAACAACAAAACCTTATTCATCCCTTGGAAGGCTTTTTATTTCCTGATACCTACTTTTTAGATATTCAAAATTTCAACAGCGAAATTTTAATTCAAACCATGCTCGATAACTTTGCAAAAAAAAGCGCTGCCCTTGAAAACAACCAATCGCGGAATCTTTTTGAGATTGTCACCATGGCCTCTATTCTAGAAAAAGAGGTAAGAACAACACCTGACCTCCCTATCGTCGCTGGTATTTTATGGAAACGTTTAGATGAAAATTGGCAGTTAGGAGCCGATGCCACGCTTCTCTATTTAAAATCCGATCGCAGTCTAAATGCCGCAGATCTAGCAGAAGAATCACCATATAATACCCGAAAAAACCGGGGTCTACCGCCTGGTCCCATCAATAATCCTGGCTTTAAAGCTTTACAAGCTGCCCTAAAACCTGAAAGCAGTAATTACTATTTTTATCTTACCAAACCGGATAGCGGCGAAGTGGTCTATGCCAAAACCAACGATGAACATAACCTAAATAAAGCAAAATACCTGAGATAATTTAAAAGCCATGATCCGCCTCTGACGGTTGAGGTTGAGTCTCTTGGGAAGGAGTTGCTTCAACATCTGAGGCTTTATTATAGGTAATGGTAAAAGTAACAACCTGAGACTTATTACCCTCTTCATCAACACCATAAACACTATATTCATTCACACCAGGCTTTAAATTACCGCCATTTTCATTGGCATAGTAAACCCAGGTAAGATCACCAGGTTTAAATTTACTTAGCTCATAATCGTTTACCACCACTTTAGCCGCACCCTTAATCTCACCTTCAACCTTTACAATACCGGTTTCCACGGTAGAGGTAGTAAGACCATTAAAAGTCTTCACTACAGGCAAAGTCAGTGGTTCTGTAATTTCCACCACTGCCGACTCATAAACAAGCTTAACCTGAGCCGCTTCACTCTTAACACCCTTGCTATCTACAGCATAAATATCATAAACATTTTCTCCCTTTTTAAGATTACCTAAGTTTACCGCAACCGTATAAGACCATTCTGTAGACCCAGCAGCAAACTTACTTAAAGTATAAACATCCAATTTACCATCAATCACCTGCTCTACAACAACTTTTTCCGTACCTTTGGCAACCGTACCAGTTAAAGTAAATTTATCCTTATCAAGCGTAGCTTCCGCCTGAGCTGGATTGGTCACAACAGGCTTAGTAACAACATCCTCATTACTAAGCACATCTTCCACCACCGGAGTAGCTTGTGAAGATGAACCATCTTCTTGACTGTCTACGACCTGACTGGAAGTTTGTATAGTATCAGTAACAATCTTTTCGGTATCACTTGAATCAAGTTTTTGCTTACTAAAATCAGTAGGATCATCATCTTCTAAAACATTCCAACGATACCAAGATGTCGTTTTAAAATCATCATCGATAGCTTCACGCAAAGAAGGACTCTGATTTGCTTCAAAGGCACTCAACGCAGCAGTATCAAGTTCTAACTGTTGTCCTACCCCAACCGTTAATGTATCAGCCACCCGCTGTTTTCCATCGGTAGTAACAAGAATATCAACATCCACATCGCCTTCTTGAACCCTAACAATTTCTGTTCCCTTACTTTCAACTTCAAAAACAGTCCCATTAGCCCTTACCACCATATGCGCTGTACGAACCTCATAATTACCAACCATCACACCGGGACTCTTTTGACCTTTCAACCACATTGAACCATTATCCAAGTTAACTGAAATTTTCTCCTCACTGCTTCCCTTACCAACATCCTTTAAGGTAAGCGCTGTATCGTTATCAAGACGAATAATCGTACCATTAAAAAATGCTAAAACCGCCCGCCCCGATGGTGAAGTTTTTAAAGCATCACCCAATAAAAATTTAGTGCCACTAAAAGCCGTATCCCAATTCGTTTGACCATAAGGCAAAACCTTTGCTTTTCCTTCGGTAATATAAAAATGAACATCAGCCTTACCTTGTTGCTGAAAACTTGACCAGATCTGAAAAGCTAAAATAACAATAATGCCAAGTCCAAGGAGAATTAAAAACGGCAGAATATAATCGACAACACCCTTACGTCTCGCTCTTCTCATAATGAGGAAAAAATGAACAAAGAAAATATAGCATTGTTAGTTCTTAAGTAAAAGAAAAAACACACTACTCGAAACCATTTTTTAGACATACCTATGTCCTGATGCCAGTCGGGGTAGGGGCCCCGTTCCTGGCTGAAGGGCATAGGTATGTCTAAAACTACACTCCCATCTCTTTTTTCAAAGCATTAATATCTCTTTTAATCCTCATGTCTGCTTCCATTTCCTGTAAAATTTTATTGCAAGCATGCAATACTGTCGTGTGATTCCGTCCACCAAAACTTTCACCAATAGTCTCATAGGATTGATCGAGCATCTCACGAATCAAATACATACAAATTTGACGCGGAAGCATAATCTCTTTACGACGTTCTTCTCCCATAATTTCTGATCTGGTAAGTTTAAAATAGTTAGCCACAATATCGATGACATCCTCATTAGATCTCACCACTAAACGTTTGGAAAGATCTTCCTCTTTAAAACCATGAATCTCTGTATCTTTATTAAGTTTTTTAATAGCTTGTGCTACAGATTTAATAGTAGGAGTTACCTCGGTAAGTTGTGATTCAGCAATAGCGCTTACCAAAATACCTTCAAGCTCACGAATGCTATGATGGACATTATAAGCCATAAACTCAAGCACTTCACGATCAATAAGGGTTTCAAACTCCATACATTTAGCATTAAGAATCGCCAACCGTGTTTCATAGTCAGGAACACTCACCTCTACAACCATGCCCATGGCAAAGCGGCTTTTTAAACGTTCTTCAAGCTCATCTAACTCCTTAGGGGGACGATCGGAGCTGATAATAATCTGTTTACCAGCATCATAAAGTTCATTAAAAGTATGGAAAAACTCCTGTTGGGAAGATGCTTTATTGCCGAAAAACTGAATATCATCCACCAATAAACAATCAACTTTACGATACCGTTCTTTAAATGTGGTCGTATGTTTTCTACCGATAGCTTCAATAATCTCATTAATAAAACGTTCCGAAGTCATATAAACCACATTTTTATTGGGATAATTTCTTAAAATCTGTAAACCCACACCCTGTAAAAGATGGGTTTTGCCAACACCAACCCGGCCATAAAGATAAAGAGGATTATAAATACTACCAGGCTTGGCCGCTACCGCCATACAAGCAGCATGAGCCAAACGGTTTTCATCTCCTGGAATAAAATTACCCAAAGAATATTTAGGATTAAACATTTTACTACGCATACCCCCTTCAAGCAGAACCTCCTGCTTATTGGGAACTTTGCGCGCACCTTTCGCCTCAAAAGATTTCAATAGTTTTAAATCGGCCTTCAAAGGATGGTCTTGATCCCCCAGAGAACCTTTAATTTCCAGTTTAAACTCTTTTAATTCAGGCATAAACTCCCGAGCTATCTGCAAAATTTTAGCCTCAAAACGATCCCGAATAAAATTAAAAGAAAAAATACTAGGAACAGATAAGGTCATCACTCCATTGGTACAATCAGAGATAATGCAATCCTTAAAAAAACTTAAAATATGCGGTTTGTCACTTCCCAGGCTAAAACGTTCAAGGATTGATTCCCACAAGGCTTTTTGATCCATAATAAAGTTAAAATATTTTTAAAATAATTCTAAAAAGGCTGAGATATAGTAGCCTCTTTTTTTGGCTTGTACAAGTTTGAAAGATGCCTTTTTCATCCTACTAGTGCTTGATATTTTTTTTATGACTACTACTACCTATTGAATTGAAAAGTTACCAAAAAATATTTATGAAAACAGTTCAATGCTATTGGCAGTGACATTTCTTTTTTAGCAACTCTTTTTAAACACCGCTTATAAAATCTTTAAAATATCGCTATAGGTAACAAAGAAAATAAGTGCCATTAAAATAATGAACCCTGCGGCATGAATAATAGCCTCATAACGACTTTGCACCCTTTTGCCAATGATAACTTCCAAAACAATAAAGAGTAGCCGTCCACCATCCAAAGCAGGAAAAGGAAAAACATTTATAACCGCTAAACTTAAGGAAAGGAGTGCCACAAAACGTAGAACCGAAACAAAGCCTTCTTGTACAAAAACATAGGTCATTTGAGCAATCCCCACAGGGCCGGCAACACCTTCCGGTACACTCAAAGTTGTAAAAATAGAAGCCAAAACATTACCAAACATTTTAACGGTAAGAAGAGCTAATCTCCCTGATTCTTCCACGGCTTTAAGCGGAGCCTCCCACAAAGGGTATTGAACATCATTCACAGCAACAATAGAGGTAAGTAAATCACGACTGAAAAGCGTAAGATCACTATTGATAGGAGCATAAATCGAGGACAAACCAACCCCAACTAAACCATCGGCACCTGGTTTTAAAGGAATACTCAGAAGCTGACCATCGCGAATAATAGAGTAGGTCAACTCTTTACCAGAAGATTTTTGCGTTACCTCAGCAAAATCTTGAGGAACCGCTAAAGCTTTACCATTAATGGCCGTAACAATATCGCCAATTTTTATACCAGCTTTTTCAGCAGGACTATTTGCTAAAACATCATTCACAATCACACGTTGCGGTGGAAGATTTACCTCTACTTCAATAACTTTATCACCTCGCAGCACCTCCATTCTTAAAGACAAAAACTTTTGAGTGACCTCATGAAAATCATCAATACCATAGAGGGCAGTACCATTAATCTTCAAAAGAACATCCCCTTCCATCAAATCCTTATAGGGTGAACTGCTTGAAACCGCTTGCACCTGAAGACGTGGCAGATAAAAAAAGTCCTTAACAGTAACATCAAAACCCCCAGTACTAAGAGGCATCAACGTAAGTTGTTTTTGTTCATCATTCCTTAAAACATTAACCGTAAGAGGATTTTTTGCATCTTTTAACGCTTGCTGAACCTGTTCATTCCACCCCAGAATCTTATCCCCAACTTGTAAACCATCGGCTTCTGCCTGTTTACCTACCGTTTTAACAACAACGCCCGGTTCAATCTGAATAATATTTTTTTGGATATTAGTAAGAACATCATCACTGCTCAAAATCAAGGGCTGCATACCAACGCTAAACCCAACCATCAAAAGAACTAACGCCAATAAAAAGTTCATTGCAACTCCGGCCACAATAACAAAAATACGTACACGCACCGACTGTGCAGCAAAACTACGCTTATCTTTTAAAGCCTTAGGATCATGGGCATCTTCACCTAATAACTTAACAAAACCACCAAAAGGAATTAGATTTAAGGAATAAAGGGTCTCACCTTTTTTAACTCCCCAAATCCTTGGAGGCAAACCAAAACCAAACTCCTCTACTTTAATACCGCTTCTCTTGGCGGCAAAAAAATGGCCGCATTCATGAATGATAACAAGTACCGAAAAAATAACAACAAACACAATAGCGGTAAGAAGAAAACTCATGAAGGAGGGGTTTATTTAATTTAAATAGTCATAACATCTTTATCCTTATTTTTAGCCATTGTTTCAATTTCCACATTAGCTTTATCAACTTTTTCTTGAAGTTTCTTTTCCCCAACATGCATCTGATCCTCAGTCAGTTGATCATTTTTATGCATATCACGTATCGCATCATGAGCTTTCTGCCGACCATGCCGAACACTTATACGTGCCTCTTCCGCTAAACGGTTTACCACTTTTACCAAATCTTTACGTCTTTCCTCAGTAAGTGGTGGAATATTTAAACGAATACTAAGACCATCGTTCAAAGGCATTAAATGAAGATCAGAAAGCTGTATAGCCTTTTCAATAGCAGCCAGTTGACTTTTATCCCAAGGCTGAATTTGTACCGTCTTTGCATCTGGAACCGATACGCTCGCAACCGCCTTAAGTGGCTGCCTAACACCATAAACCTCAATCTGCAAACCTTCAACCAAAGCGGCTGAAGCACGCCCAACTTGCAAATGAGAATACTCACTTCTTAAATGATCCAAAACCTTTTTAAACTCACTTTCAGCTTCTTGAAGAATTCCATCCATAAAATTAAAATTATTAATTAATAAGAGTCCCCACCTTTTCACCATTAAGTACCCGTCGCATATTATCCGGCGTTTTAAGATTAAAAACAATAATCGGCAACTTCTCTTCCTTACATAAAGAGATGGCGCTTAAATCCATAACCCCTAAATCGCGCTTCAAAACATCCTCATAAGACATCTGTTCAAATTTATGAGCGTCTTTATTTTTTTCAGGATCCTTATCGTACACGTAATCCACTTTCGTCGCTTTCATCAAGACTTCACAATGCAACTCCAACGCACGCAAAGCAGCGGCGGTATCAGTGGTAAAAAAAGGGTTACCCGTGCCACCCGAGCAAATCACCACTTCGCCAGATGATAAATACCGTAGAGCTTTATCACGCACATAAGACTCAACCACATTCTGCATGGGTATAGCCGAAAGCGCCCGCGCCTTTACCCCCATATTGGTAAAAGTTCCCTGCATCGCCGCAGAGTTCATAATCGTCGCCAGCATCCCCATATAATCCGATGCTACTCGATCAAGTCCCGAGTCTTTAAAATCACGATAGCGCCAAAAATTTCCGCCACCGATCACAATCACCACCTCCACTCCATCTTTT
>CAYMDR010000046.1:0-8355 GCA_964389195.1 uncultured Candidatus Peribacteria bacterium
CCCATTCCTCCTGCACTGCAAGATCGTATGGAGATTATTGAACTGGCTGGTTACACCGAAGAAGAAAAGTTACAGATCGTTAAAAAATATTTAATCCCAAAACAACGGGAACTGAATGGCGTTGATAAGTATGAATTTAATTTCACCGATGAGGCGCTCTTAGAAATTATCCGCTCCCACACCAATGAAGCGGGGCTCCGTGAACTTGATCGTCAAATTGGAACTATTTGCCGTAAGATTGCTAAGGAGTTGATTGAAACGAAACATTTTCCTCAAACGATTAACCTTAAAAATTTAGAAAAATACTTAGGTGTTTCCAAATACTTTTTTGAAGCGGCTCAAGCGGAAGATATGGTGGGCGTGGCTACGGGACTGGCTTGGACACCAACGGGCGGCGATATTATTTTTATTGAAGCGGCGCGCATGCACGGCAGTAAAAATCTTATTTTAACCGGAAGTTTGGGCGAGGTTATGCAAGAGTCCGCACGCACAGCTTTGAGTTATATTAAAAGCCATAGTCAGGATTTTAAAATTAAAAATAGTATTTTTGAAAAATCTGATCTTCATATTCACGTACCGGAAGGTGCTACACCTAAAGATGGTCCTTCTGCAGGAATTACCATTTGTACGGCTTTAATTTCACTGTTAACTGGTCAAAAAATACGACGTGATGTAGCGATGACGGCTGAAATAACGTTAACCGGGAGAATTCTACCGATAGGCGGTCTTATAGAAAAAATGCTCGCCGCCAAACGCGCTCGTATCAAAACTATTATCATTCCTGAAAAAAATGAAAAAGATTTAGTTGAAGTACCAAAGCATGTGCTGAAAAATCTAGAGATTCGTTTGGTAAAAACTTTAGATGACGTACTTAAAATTGCGCTTATCCCAAGCCGAAAAGTATCGCCGCCAAAATTTTCGACCAAAGTTATCAACATGCCAAAGGTTCAAAAAAAGGTTCTGGCAAGCATTATGAAAATGTAAGGTTCACTCGCTGCCCGGGCAGACTTTTAGACATTATGCTAGAATAAAACTGCATTATTTTTCGCAGCATGCTTTCTATGCTTTCTCCCTGTATTTTTATCGATATTGATACCCAAGAGGATTTTTTTTCGCCAAAGGGAGCTTCGCCTTTTCCACGTTCGGACAGCATCCGGCATAACCTTAAACAGCTTACGGTCTGCGCTTTTAGCAAAGGTATCACCATTCTTTCACCTGTTGAAAAAGATTTTGAGCAACCAAAAATTAAAGAAACATTGCTGAAAGGAAATTTTCTTTTTCCCAAAGTTTCCGTATCTAAAAAGCCTGTTAATTATCAAACGCTCCTCAAAAAACATCCGCAAATTATTATCGAAAAAAATAATTTTGATATTTTTAGTAATCCCCACATGATGCATTTATTAAAAGCGAGTGGGGTGAAAAATTGCATTGTCTACGGGCTTGCTATTGATTATGGGCTGGAGTCGGCGGTGCTGAAACTTATTATGCAGGGCTTTAAAGTATATGTACCGGTAGACGCGATTTTAGCTATTAACGAAGCAAATCGTGAACCGGCGTTAAAAGAGTTGCGACATGCTGGTGCGGAAATGTGGAATACTTATTTTATTATTAAAAATATATGAACGATCTATTTGGACGTGACGTTCCCCGACCAACGGTAGCTTGTGATACCGTTGTTTTTGCCCAGAAAGATGGGGATTTACAGGTTTTGCTGATCAAACGAAATCATGAACCTTTTAAAGGATCGTGGGCTTTACCGGGCGGTTTTATGGAATGGGGTGAGTCGTGCGAGCAAACTGCAGCACGAGAATTAGAGGAAGAAACCGGTTTAAAGGATTTAGATTTACAGCAAATTGGTGCGTTTTCCGAACCAGGACGAGATCCACGTGGAACTGTAGTAGCCGTAGAATTTTGGACAATGCTTACCAACGAACAACTTCAAAAAGCCCACATCCAAGCAGGCGATGATGCCGGCGATGCAGCGTGGTTTACCGTAAATAAGCTACCAGCACTGGCGGCGGATCATTTGCAGGTATTAGAAAAAGCCCTACAGCTTATGAAGCAAACAAAGCTTTAGCATCGGCAAAAATTTCAAAAAACCCAGAGAGGGAACGGTCTTGAGGACTGAGGGTCAAAAAAAATGACCAAAGCACTCAGACCAAAGACAGTTCCCTCCCTAGGTTCTAGGTTTGTTAAATAAATTTTCAAACCCCCTAAGAACCAAGTAAAAATGAAAAAATGTAGAGACACACCTGAAAGTATTGGTTTCATGAGTAGTAACTTGCTCTCCACCATTTCTGAAGAAAAGCAGTACTTCTTTCATTTAGCGGCGCATAATGTTTGTAATTCAAGCCGAGGCTCTTCATACAAAACATCACAGTGTCGATAAATGAAGTCTTACCATAACCTTCTGCAGCCTGGCCTCTTGCACCCACCAGACGAAAAGGAACGCGCGCTAAGAACCTGGGGGACTCTTAGACGTGATTTATCATTTTTAACTTGAGAAACTTAGGGAGCAAGCTGACAGAGACCCTTTGTATGCAATTTCTTACTATACAAAAAATCTCTAACAGCTTGCTCCCTATTTTCTTTTTTCTTTATTTTCAAAGGTCATTTCTCTATAAGTGCCCCCTAAACTCGTAGAAGATGAATATCGAACCCTCTTAAAAAGATTAGATTTCAAGAGTAGATACTTATTGCTCAAACCGAAGTCCAAGTAACAGTTTTCCATAATATCCCGACTGAAGAAGTTTGACGGGTGACCGAAGTCAGAGCCGAAAAAACTACACTAAGTCGAAACACTATATTCAATCTTTCATTCCACATCTTGATGTAAAAGCCCTCAAGATAGAAACAGAAAGCAATAAGCGCGATCTGGCGGATCGGCACTTACAAACCCAAAGTCGAAAAGCTTAGGGAGCAAGCTGCCAGGGCAGAGCCTGTAATGCGGTGAGCAAAGCTCCTACATCAACCTTACACTGTACCTAGCAAGTTGCTCCCTATCTTTTTTGTTTTTTGTTTTTGTTAAAGATCAACGTTTCATTACATAATATCACAACAATACCCATCATGTCAAATACGGTTTTGGGAATTTGCATAGAGGCCATCATACGGGGATTAAAATGGAATTCCTTTTAGAATGGATTGAATTTTTTAAAGCTTTCGGGTAAGGTCTTGCTGTGCTTTTTTATTTTTAAGCATATTTTACTCTCGTGCCGGGGTAGCTCAGTGGTAGAGCGAAGGATTGAAAATCCTTGCGTCAGCAGTCCGATTCTGCTCCTCGGCACCAAAGTGGGACAGGGGTTACAATTTAGTTCAATAAAGGATCGGCACTATCTTTTAGATTGTAATAGTTGATGACTATTTGCTGTCCGTCTTTTAGAAGTAAATTTTCGAAAGCGGTGGAGGGTTGGCCATCTACGGACAACATAAGACCATGGTCGGCATCAACTTTATAATCCCCCATTTGATTTTCATTCAATGGTTTGCCCCAAACGGCGAAGAAGTCACCAAGCGTAAAATATTTAACGGCTGGAGCTTCCACATGGATTATCCCGTCGGCATCATGAGTATGAAGTGATGTCATGCAATTTCTAGAGGCATCGATACCTATATTGGCAGGGAGAGGGATGGTTTGTTTATCTGCTATTATTTTTAAATTGGTATGAATATGCATTGCTTGGCCTTCCATTGGTAAGCACAATTGGGCTAGTTCTCTACTGGTCATTTCTTCATAAGAAGGGGCGGAAGGAGAACTTTTTACGGCATAGAACATGAGGCCAATAAATCCCACGAAGATGGCAACCAAAAGAAGGGGATAAAAAGATATTTTTTTCATAGAGAGGTTGGTTAATTGATTGTATTCTGCGGCGTACCTTTTAAAAAGGCTTTTACGTTTGCGGCGGCGATGTGGATAAGGCGCTTACGAGCGGCGACGGTGGACCAACCGATGTGAGGCGTGAAGATGCAGTTTTTGGCTGACAGTAAGGGGTTATCGAGCGGAGCCGGTTCTTTAGAAAAAACATCGATGCCTGCGCCCGCAATGAGATTTTGGTTGAGGGCGTTGGCCAAAGCTTGTTCGTCGATGATGGATCCCCTACTGGTATTGATAAGAAAAGCCGTTGGTTTCATGAGGCGCAGTTTTTCAGCGTTTACCAAATGCTTTGTTTCTGGGGTTAAAGGGCTGTGTAAAGTCAGTACGTCACTTTCGGTAAAAATAGTATTAAGATCAACAAAACTCACGCCTGCAATGTTTTTGCTGTCAGGATGCCGTGTGTATGCTAGTACTTTCATCCCAAAAGCTTGAGCGATGGCTGCGACGCGTTGGCCGATCGCTCCAAAACCGATAATGCCCAACGTTTTAGCTTTGAGCTCCATTAATGGATGCGCCCAATAAAAACTTTCTTGATATTTAGCCCATTCACCGTTTTTTATCTGCTGATCATGCTCCCCAACGCGGTGCGTTAACTCCAGCAATAAGGCAAAAACCAGCTGGGCCACCGAGTCGGTACTGTACGCGGGAATATTCGTCACAACCACACCTTGCGCGCTGGCGGCCGCCACATCAATTTGATCGTAACCGGTGGAAAGTGTGCAAATAAACTTAAGTTCTGGCAGTTTGGCTAAAAATGCTTTGGTAAAACGAACTTTGCTACCAGAAACCACTATTGCTGCATCCTTCATGAGTATTTCAGCAGCAGCTAATTCCGGTTGATGGTAGATGGTGCAATCCTCAATGCTCTTAAAAGGTTCCCAAAAACTTTCCTCATCGTTCGTGGTGATACCGGTATTAAAAATGACAGTTTTCATTAACTGATCGTTGGATGTAATTCTAAGATGTAGTCTACATCAATTCGAGCCATTTTTCTTTCGGAAATTTCAGGATTCCCCTGGTAACTTTTTGTTATTTTAATAATGACCTGACTTTGTTTTTCTTCTGTATGTATAAGCAAACAATATGACACACGAATATCTTCTAAACCTTCCAGTTTCTCATGAATTTCATCTGCAGTCCAAACCTTTTTTGCTAGAGTAATTTCAACCTCGGTGAAATCAAAATTTTCTAATTTTTTACCCTGTGGATCTTCAATTTGAGGGGGCTTTTCCTTATATAAAGCTAAAACAGTGGCAATTCCAGGTAACGTTGCCATTGAGGGGGCATCTACTATGCGATCACCACCATTATCATCTTTAGCTGGAAATTCAGCGTGGATTGGAAATGCAGTTTGGCCTCCAGATTCATCAATGTGTACCATTTAATTTGGTGATTAAGCTTGGGTTGAAGGTGTGGGGATGATTAAATCTTGAATCAAAGGATTAATTCGTTCAAATAATTTATCTGATAATGGGGTTGTGGGTTCGAACTTATTATCCTTTTTATTTTTGCTAATAGTGGCTTGATTGCTCTTGAAATCAATTATAAATTTTAATCCATGAACGTGTAATGCTCTTTTTAATTCTGGCCAATCTGCTGGAAGAGTAATTATAACCTGTGCATCCCCTTCTTGGAGGAAGAAATCTTTATCAAAAATCAATGCTTCTGCTTCAATAGATGCACTTATTTCTCCTGCTACATCTTCGGGGCTTGGTTCAGGTACACCCGCAGCCCTTAAGCCTGAATTACTTATGGTAGCTCGCGGTAGGTTAGGAGCCGTTGTAATCGCAATATGATCAGGATAGTTTTCAATAATTTCAATTGCATTAGCAGGTAAGCTAGTCGTGTTAGCACCAATTAATGGGGAAATCTTGATAGCTTGTTTCCCTATATCGACTTCTACTCTGGCAATTCCCTGTAATTTATCTGCAATATTTTTTGCAGCTTGGTTTAACAGGTCTGCAATGTTATTTCCACGTTTTTCAGCATCGCTAAAAAGAGGATGAATAAAAATCTCCCACTCTCCCATTGATGGGCTTATCTCACTTAATTCACAGGCTCGCATTTCTTTATTTTCAGCTAAAACTTTTGAAATTCTATCCCGATATGGTGTTGCACTTGATGCTCTTAAGGCTTCCATGAGGGATGAGAAAAATATTTGAAAGATATCTGAGTCTAACAATAACAGAAATTTACGTCAAATTTTTCCTGCTTTATTTTATAAGGCTCCTCCTATCTTGTATTTTACGGGTTAAATGGCTACATTGGGGTTGATCAATAAACTTTTTTCATCAAATCTATGCGGCGAAAAATTTTAATTGCGGCGGTTGTAGTGTTTTTACTGGGTAGTACGGCAGCGGCTTATTATCTTTACCGAGCGCAGAAGTATGCCAAAGAGGATGTGCCTGCGGCAGTAAAGATTGGAGAGGTTTTAGCTGAGCGGGAAGAGGCAGCAGAAGATCAGAAAGTTGTGCAAGCAATCGTGGCAAATCCAGAAGGAACTCCGGATGAAAGTACTTCAGCGGTTGAATCGACCCAAAATGTAGCGCAAGACCTGCCGAAAGCTTTTAATTTGGATGCGCCTTTTTATGCCCAGGCACCGCATGGTAATTGGAATTATCCGTGGCAGGAAGCGTGCGAGGAGGCTAGTGTTTTACTGGTAGCCAACGTGTATTTGGATAAAAACTGGACGCGTGATGAGTTCAATGATCAAATTTTGGCTTTGGTGCAATGGGAAAAGGAAAACTTTGGTGCTTATGAACATACGAATATTGCGCAAACGGCGCAAATTTTAAACAATTACCTGGGACTGGAAACTAAAATTCATACCGATCCAACTTTTGAAGATGTGAAAAAGATTTTAAATAAAGGCCATCTCATTGTGATGACTTTTGCAGGCAAACAACTAGGGAATCCTAATTATAAAAGTGGTGGTCCAATTTATCACGCAATGCTTATTAAAGGTTATAAAGAGGGCGAAAAGATTATTACGCATGACGTTGGCACTCGCAATGGCGAAAACTATGTTTATAAGTGGTCAACCATTCAAAAAGCCATGCACGATTATGCTGAACCGATCGACCAGGGCGCTAAGAGTATGATCGAAGTGATTCCCCCAAACACGTTGCAATAAAAACTGTGCAATAAACTCTCCCCTTCATGGCTCAAACTTCTCATCAGGTTCAAGAAATTCCCAATCCACCCTTAGCCATCTTGCAGCGTAAAATCGCTTTTTCAACGATGGTTCAGTATGGAGGTAAAGTTGTGCAAATGGCACTGGTAGCATTTACCGTTAAGCTTATTTCTGGCTATTTTAGTGAGCATGATTATGGCATGTATGGAGCTATTGGTGAGTACGCTTTGTTTTTTTCGGTGGTGGCTAATTTGGGAATTTTTGGCAATGTTGTAAGGAAAATGGCGGATGCGCCACAAGATGGCAAAATCTTTATCAATGCTTTAATATTGCGGGTTATAACGGCATTGTTATTTTTTATTACCGGTGTTGTTATTTTAATGGGCAGAGGGAGTGAGCCTGTCTTTATCGCAGGGACTGCGCTCTTTTTTGGAGGGCTGCTCTTTGATTACATCACGAGTGTGTGCGATGGGGCTTTGCAGGCCAATTATTTAATGGGACGTGCCACATTTGCTTTGGTTTTAGGCCGTCTTGTGAATTTTACTTTAGTTTTCTTAATGCTAAAAAAAGGCTTATGGGTTGGAGCAAATGCTTCTCCTGATTTTATCATGCTGCTACTTTTTATTTTCTCCATGGCGGGTAGCTTTTTAACGGCGATGCTGAGCCTTTATTTTGTGTATCGCAAACTTAAGTGGCGTTGGCAATGGAGCAATGCTTTTATGTGGGAAGTGCTAAAAATCAGTTTGCCGTTTGGCCTTATTAATATTTCTAATAGTCTTTATTTCCGCTTTATCCCAGACTATTTGGCCTATGATGTTTTAACAGAAGCACAGTTTGCTACCTTTACTATCTCTTTTAAAATTGCCCAGGTACTGAGTCTTTTTTCAACCTTTTTAATGTTTTCAGTTTTACCTGGATTTAAGGAATATATCGACCAAAAACATTGGCAGAAAGTGCAACAAATGTATTCGCAAATCTGGAAATTATTGTTGGTGAGTGGGGTTTTATTAGTAGGAATGGGCTCGTGGCTCGGTCCTTTTCTGTTAGAATTTTTGACACATAAAAAATATTTCCTGCCGGAGTTTTGGTTTGTTTTTCCGCTGATGATTTTACTTGCGGCTATTTCTTATGGCTACGATCTGATCTTAATTACTTTGTTTGCCCTGGAAAAAGATTTATGGTTATTAAAACGTGAGCTGATAGCGCTTAGTTGCGCGCTGCTTATTTTTGGTAGCTCCTATTTTGTGGACGATATATTTTGGAAAGTTGGCTTAATTATTGTGGCGGCGATTGTGGGCGAAACGGTGATGGTTGTTTGCGGTATGGTAAAAATCAAAAAAGAGTATTC
>CAYMDR010000046.1:8365-8847 GCA_964389195.1 uncultured Candidatus Peribacteria bacterium
GAGTTGCACCAGATGCTGAAATCTAGTTAATTTTCCTCACTCTGGCAATAAGATTGGAGGTTTGCGTTTCGAGTTCATATTCAACGATTTCGCCGATTTTTAAAGCTTTAAATTCGGTATTTTGTAAGGCACTTACGTGAAAGAAAAGCTCTTGCTGGGTTGTACTATCCAAAATATAGCCGAAACCATTTTTAAGTGTTTTGATCTGTCCCTGGGGCATAATAGCGTTAAAATGGTGGAGTTTTGAGGTTATTTTGACAAAGCCCCGCGAACATAGCAAGGTTATCGCTCCGCGATATTTCTGAGTATGCACTAAAGTACGCAAAGTTTGCATTGAATTTTGCGATATTTTCCGCTACATTTCACTTTGCCTTAAAAGAACCTATTTAGAATGGCATCGAGCGGGTGTAGCTCAGTTGGCTAGAGCGCAACCTTGCCAAGGTTGAGGTCAGGGGTTCGAGCCCCCTTACCCGCTCCAAAGA
>CAYMDR010000047.1:0-8760 GCA_964389195.1 uncultured Candidatus Peribacteria bacterium
TTCATTGCTGATTCTTTGGGTATAACTATTGGTTGAATTATTCGTATGATTATTCATATTCGTTGGGCTAAAGGATAAAATAAAATGCCTCAATTGCGCCTGTTGTGTATTCAAAATAATAGCAGACATCAGCCAAAAATCTACTATTCCAGCTGGAAAATCGCCGTAAATTGTTTCGCAATATATCGTTGTTTTATCCTATGTATAAGCCATTAAACGCGTCTCGCATTAGGGACATTTTCATAAGAAACTGGATCCTGAATATTTAACAACTTGAAACTAAATTAGATATATGGCAAACTGCAGCTCGGTTTAGCATGATATGACTTTGTATACACTAAATTTTTATTATGGATGAAGGATCAGGAATTGAAGAGCCAATTATTGTCACGGAAGGAGAGCCAATGGTGAAAGAAGGCCAAATAAAAGTTGGAGATGCTACTGAAACCCCTCAGGGTGTTGATGTTGCCGCAGCAATAGCAACAATAGGAAAAATTCTAAAAGACACAGAAGGTGATGATCAAGGTGAAAAGCTAATGGAGCTAGCTGGCACGGGCTCTGCAGCTAAAAAAGCAGGGGATCAAGCAGCGTATATTGCAAAAGCATTAAAAGCAAACAAAGAAGTTAAAGCTTCTTTTGAACAAGCACGTAAAAACAAAGAAGCAGAGAGAGCTAAATCCAGAGCTAACTGGCATATATCAACAAGAGGCAGGGGGGTTACACGCGTTTCTTACGAATAATAAGTTCATTTCTTGCTCTTCCTAAACCGCCAAGGTATGCTGTCCTTTGCTTTTTAATGAAATTTTATGTTTTGGGCTGATCAAATTATTGCGGATATTGAAAAAGCTTTTCCCGAAAAGAAAAAGTTTATCGTGCGCGATGAAAAAACACCTTCCGGGCGCGTACATATTGGTTCCCTGCGAGGTGTGGTTATTCACGCTATTATTGCTCAAGCTTTGCAGGAAAAAGGGTATCCAACCGAGTTTAAATTTGAGATTAATGACGCTGATCCCATGGACGGACTTCCTGGGAATGTGAGCAAAGATTTTGCCAAATACATGGGGCTCCCACTTAAAAATGTTCCGCCGCCCGATGCCAATGGCGAACCGGATGAAGCAGCTTTTCAAAAAAATCCTGAACATAATTTTGGTAATTATTGGGGCGAAGAATTTATAGAAGTCATCCACAAACTTGGCTTTAAACCAACCTTTTATAAAAACAGCGATCTTTATGCGCAAGGAAAATATGACGAATGGATCGATAAAGTTTTGGAAAATCCTGATGAAATTCGCAATGTTTATAAAGAGGTAAGTGGCTCCGATAAAGGTGAAGAATGGAACCCTTTGCAAATTGTTTGTGAAAATTGCGGCAAAGTTGGAACCACTACCGTTACAAGTTCCACTGGTGAACGCGGCGCGAAAGTTGTGCAGTACCACTGTATACCCAATAAGGTAAAATGGGCTATTGGTTGCGATTATAAAGGCTCTACATCTCCTTATAAAGGCCGGGGGAAATTACCTTGGAAAGTGGAATGGGCGGTAAAATGGCAGATCTGGCCCGTGGATATTGAAGGTGCGGGCAAAGACCATTCTGCCGCAGGTGGATCGCACGATGTAGCGGAACAAATTGTGGCAAAAGTGTTAAAACAGCCGGCGCATTTTTATTTTCCTTATGAGTTTTTTACTTTTGGAGGAGCCAAAATGAGTTCCAGTAAAGGACTTGGCGCTTCTGCTAAAGAGGTATCGGATACTTTACCACCAGAACTTTTACGTTTTCTAATGGTACGTAATTGGCCTCATCAAACCATCGATTTTGACCCATCGGGACAAACTATTCCTCGCCTTTATGATAAGCATGATGAGGCAGCGGAAGCTTATTTTAACCGCTCTACCTTAGAAAATGTTAGCATAGAAGATTTAAAAAAAGTCTATTATTTTTCTCAGTCCAATCCTCAAAATATCGTTGATCGTTTCTTTCCACGCTTTTCCCGCGTAGCTTTTATTATTCAGATTCCAAGTTTAAATTTCCTTAAAGAGATTGAAAAACTCAAAGGTTCACCACTCACTCCGGTGGATATTCAAGAGGCTGAAGAGCGCAAAGCGTACGCAAAAATCTGGCTAGAAAAATATGCCGATGAACAGGCGAAATTTACGATTCAAGAAAAACTTCCCGCCTCCGCGAAATTTTTAACAACCACCCAGAAAGAGTTTTTAACGCAAATCGTAAAACTATTAGAGCAAAAAGATTGGCAAGGTGAAGAGCTCCACGCGGCACTGCATGATCTACGGAAAAGCTCAACACTCCCAGCGCAAGAGGCTTTCCAGGCTATTTACACCGTTTTACTTGGCAAAGATTCGGGTCCACAGGCAGGGTGGTTTTTAGAAGCTTTAGATAAAAATTTTGTTATCAGCCATTTTAAAGAAGCCATCGCTTTACCAGAATACATCAAGCAAGAGGTTCAAGATCTGCGCAATGATATGATCGTTATTCATAAAGATGTACGTGAAAAATTCCCAGGTATTAAACTGGGTTTCAACGTTTTGAAAGGCGCAAAAATCGGCAAAAATATTGCTAACATTCAAGATTTACAAAAAACAGCCTGGGCAGGACTCGACTTTGAAAAACTCAAAAAAAGTTCACCACGACTCGCCGCTTTCTGCAATATTTACCGTGGTTTTTGCGTGAATCCGAATAGCAATAAACCAAGCCCATTAGCCCTTATTGCACGCTTAGCCAAAGGTAAGGAACTACCTAATATCAATGCCGCTGTGGATGTTTATAACACCGTTGCGGTAAAGCACCAACTTGCCATCGGCCTCTTTAACTTAGATAAAATCAAACTTCCGATCGAACTCTTTTTTGCCAAAGGTGGCGAAAAATTCCAAGGTCTTGGCAGCGATAAAGCCGTATCAATCATGCCTGGTGAACTTTGCTACAAAGATGCTAACGGCCTTATCATGGCTCGTGATTTTAACTACCTGGACAGCGAAATCACCAAAGTGGATGAAAACACTACCAACATTCTGCTGAACGTAGACGGCAATGAAGCTTGCACCGTTGAAGAGCTGGAGACTTGTTTAAAAGAACTCGAAGAACTTCTTCAACAACATTGCGGTGGGCAATTAGGCGAAAGAGTTCTTGTGGATGCCAAAGTTTAAACTTTGATTAGTCGCAAAGCTATTAAGAAATCTCAGCATCCCAGCCGGCCTCAAGAGCGTCTACCGCACCTGGCTGTTCAAAATGCCAAGCTGCTGGTTTTGGTTGTTCAACGATTGATGTATGTTCACGTGCAATTTTTGCCGCACGTTTTGCCCGTGATGCAGCCAGCTCAGCCAATGCATCAGCGATGATTGCCTCATCTTTTGCAGAACGAAGACCTTCACCAATATCAGCTGGATCAATATCAATCTTATTATTTGCATTACGATAGTCAGTCATAGCTTTATTGACCAATGCATTTTCTGCCGCTTTTGCTTTACGCGCCTCACGTTTTGCATGCAATTCAGCAAGCGCACCATCAATATCTCCATCTTCTGCCGCTTTGCCACTATCCATAGCATCTAATCTAGCCAAAGTCGCAATAGCCGCTGCCGCTGTACTATTTTGGACATGAGTTGGTGATTGTGGAGCTGTACTTCTTGCTTCATAAACTGCTAAGTCAGCTTCCAAAGCCGCTAAATAATTATCCGTACCAGCATCTTGTGTATTGTCCTTGGTATCTAATCTACCATGAGGACTTGGCATAAGATCCTGAGTGTTTATTTCTTCAAAGTTTTCATCAGCATCATAAACAGGCCTATTTTTTTCTACAGCTGCTTTTTGCGCAAGGAAAACACTAAGTTGTTCTATTTTAGCAGGTGTTAATTGCTCTCCTTCAGCTTTACCATTATTGCGAATAGCAAAGAGCGCTTTAAATAAAGGATTATTAACGGGATCGATATGGATCATCTCACCTGCCCACACCATGGCAATATTAGTAGTTCTCCCTCTAAAATGGGGATCTTTACGATCACGTTCAAAAGCTCGTTTAATAAATGCATATTGAAGTCCCGGTGCAGTTGGGGACGTTCCACTAAGATCCGGATTCATACTAGCTTCAATAAATTCATCAAAGTTTTTACCTTCAGCGATAGCCTGGTCATAGGCTTTAGCTTCGGCCTCGATAAAATCACGAAGGGCATGCAGCTGCTTAACTTGTTCAGGAGTAGCACCATGATAGAAAGCATTCATAACCTGACTAATCAAGCCTCCTCCAACTTTACCTTCTGGAATTTGAGCAATAGTAAATCTTTTTGGTAATTCAATAGTAATATTATCTTGGGCATGAGCAATACGTACATCTAAGGTAGGAGGCGTAATAGGTTGCTCTGGTGTTGGATCCAACTGAAGAGAGGAAAGATATTGTTCATACGAAGAACCGCCAATTGCAGCTGCAGATAAGCCAAAAACAGCTCCAACACCAGCCATGGCTAGGCGTAATAATCTTTTCATAGGTTTTCGACGAGCTCTATTCTTTTCATCCACCATAGGTTTATCTTCACTTTCATATTTAGCGGCTAATCGTTCTGACATAACCTCATCATGATCCCTGAACATATCTTTATTCACTGCAAATGAAGAAGGTGGGGCTTGATCACCATCTTCAGCTTGGGGCATTAAGGGTGTTAGTGATGCACGATTTTCTCCTTGAGGAGGAACGGAATGCTTTTTTGCCCCCACTTTCTCAGGCTCACTGGAAGGGAGGGGTGCCGTTGGTTCATCAGCATTCACATCTAACGTCTCTGCATCTTCAATATCACCTATATCAAGCGGGGCAGTGGATTGTGGCATCCCTGGAGTTGCAGCCATTTTTCCTAATGCATCTGCAATATGATTAGGCTGTACAGTTTTGGCATAAGGTTGTTTACTATCACCGGCAACCCTTATTCCACCATCAGGGCGTGTTACTAAAGCGCCAGGCTGTAAGGCGGCTCCATACGCTTGTTCTGAATCTAAGGCGCGTTTTATAGCAAGAGGGGTCTCTACAGCGGTAATAACCAGAGCTGGCGGTTCTTCTTGAACCATTTTTGGATCAGGCATAAACATGCGTTGCGTTGACCCATTAGCAGGCCGGCCATTTTCTAAAACAGGTGAATTGCCATTAGGACTAGTTAAATTAGCCACCTGAGTAACCGCAGGTATCGCTCCATACGGCATGGTGTTACCAACTTGGGTAATTTGTCGTATCAGATAAGAACAATCAGCACCGTTGGCATAAGCACGAAGTCTTTGCCCAAGATCATTATATTCAGTACTATATTCACCCCCTAGGGCTACAACTAAATCTATGGATTTTTCTATTAAAGTAGCACGATCAATACCATGCTTTTCAAGCAATGCACGTTGAGCTGGATCCTGTAATGTATCACGAAGCCTTTCAAGCATCTGATGAAAAACACGAATCAGTTTTGTATATAATTTCTCAACATCAACCGCCTCAAGCCTTTTAGATCCTTCATACCCTTGATAATAACAATCAGCTGGGTTCATCTCTTCAACGAATGTATCCAGAATAGGGGTAACTTTATTAGGAACAATTTCCGCTCCTAACCTCAATGCTTTTCCCACAGATGGATTGGCTGAAAATTCCATCATTGCATCTGTAATCCGCGTATCCCTAGCTTCAGCACTACCTTCTTCTGATTGTCTTAATCCTTCTGGCATACGTATAAAAATTAATATTAATCGAGGACGAATAATACACCTTTTGGTGTCTATGTCAACTATTCACGCCAAAAAAGGCTAAAAAGAGCCCTATTCCATCATGGAATACTCATCTTGTTTACGGTTTTTTTCAATGGTTATGAAGCGCATTTGCTCTTTCTTGAAGGCGATTTCAATGTGACCTATGGGGCCATTTCTATGTTTGCGCACATAAATATCTGTAATTCCTGGTTTGGCAGAATCCTCTTCATAATAATCATCACGGTACATCATCATCACCACATCAGCATCCTGCTCAATCGCACCTGATTCACGCAAATCGGAAAGCTGTGGCACTTTACTTGGACGAAGTTCCACCGCACGAGAAAGCTGTGATAAGGCCAAAATTGGAATGCGTAACTCACGAGCAAGTGACTTTAAAGAGCGTGAAATTTCCGAAATTTCCTGCACACGATTGGTCTGACCAAAGCCGGATTTCCCCGCACTCATTAACTGTAAGTAATCGATAATAAGCAGATTAAGTCCATGTTCCATTTGCAGTCGGCGCGCTTTTGCCCGCAACTCTGCAATTGAATTACCGACCGAATCATCAATATAAAACTTCATCGAATAAAGTTCATCCATAATACCTCCAATACGCATAAAATCTTCCTCCGTTAATTTCCCGGTACGCAGCTTCCAGGAATCAACTTCTAAAAGCGAACAAAACATACGTTCCACCAACTGTTCTTTGGACATTTCCAAACTAATTATACCGCAGCTATACCCTTTTTTCGCAATATTCTGAGCCATATTTAAGGCAAGCGCCGTTTTACCCATAGAAGGTCTGGCCGCTAAAATAATAAGATCTGCCGGCTGAAAGCCAGAAAGCAAGGCATCAATATCTCTAAAACCGGTAGGAATACCACGGTATTTATCTTTCGTAGTTGGATCATGGAGCTCCGTAATTTTGTCGTAGGTGGCACTCAAAATCTCTTTAATATGCACAAAGCGATCCTTCAAAAAAGTTTGTGAAACACTAAATAAAGATTTTTCCGCCTGATCCAAAAGTTCTTCAATCGGTTCGGTTTGATTGTAGCCAAAGCCGCTAATCGCATCACCTGCTTTGATCATTTTTCTCAAAGTAGACTTATGTTTTACAATCATGGCGTACTGAAAAACATGGGTAGCCGTGGGTACCTCATTGGCGAGTGTGGCCAAATAGGAAGCACCACCAATCTGATCCAAGCGCTTTCTCTCCTCTAATAAGTTAGACACCGTTAGCAAATCAATAGGCTGACGACGGTCATAAAGATCAAAAATAGTTTGATAAATGAGCGCATGACTTTCATGATAAAAATCATCGGCTAGCAAAAAATCTGCAATTTTAGTAATCGCCTCTTTATCAATCAGTAAACAGCCAAGCGTGGAGCGCTCGACCTCTAAACTATGGGGTGGGACTTTTAAATTATCGATATCCATATTTAAGTATTGGTTTAACTTTTTTTAATGTGATGAGGGTATTGTATCGCTGCGCGATGGTTCACTGCTATGCCTGCTTAGGGCAGGCGCGCGCACTCCGTGCGTGGCGTGGGGTTCCAAGTTTCGCATATTTTTTTACTTTTATCAAAGTCTTTATGACACAAAATAATTACCCGGTTAAAAACATTAATATAGGTCGCTTTGGAGAGGCTTTAGCCTCTAAATTTTTACGAGAACGCGGCTATAAAATTCTAAAAAGTAACTACTTCATTCGTGGAGGAGAGCTAGACCTGATTACCCAAAAAGATGCTATAATAGTTTTCGTTGAAGTGAAAACGCGCATAAGTAAAAATTTTGGCTCACCGGAAGAGGCTTGCACCGCTCGAAAAAAACATACGCTGCTTCGAACGATCTATACCTATTTAGCCGATCAAACCTGCAACCACCCAGCCAAACTCTGGCGTTGCGACCTTATCGCTATCCAATTTACGGGTAGTCAAAAAGCCACTATTAAGCATTATCAAAACATTTTCTCCGATTAAAGCCTAAACTATACCACACTCACCATGCTCCCTGAAGAAGCAAAAAAACGACTCTCTTTTATTATTTTTGGTATTTTTGGTGTCCTGGCCATGCTTGCTACCATATGGGCTTTTTTCCTCAATCGTGGAACCTTAACCATAGTTGCCGAGGCTCCTTTTATACTGAACATTGGATCAATAAAAACACTCACTTGTAAAACTTCACCCTGTTCGACAGTGGTTGCCCCGGGGAATTACTCTATCAAAATTAAGAAAGCAGGCTACCGGGATGTGCTTAAAGAGGTATCAGTACCAATGTGGAGTGAACATAAGGAGGAAATAACTTTTTCTTTTATCGCTTTTACCAAAGAAATTGGCCAAGAAAAAGATCTTCATATCTTTACACTGCCGGCACTTTCGGACGAAGATCTAGCCAAATTACCAAGCCAAAACATCTTTTTTGATAACGCTCAAAATGCGGTTGTTTATTTAGCTCGCAGTCCAGAAACGCATCGTCAAACTTTATATTTTCATACGCTTGAAAACGGTGTCCTAGGCTCTGCAACTATAGCGACCTCTTTTATTCGTGATCTCAACTCTTACGATATTTACCCTAATTTATCGCAGCAAAAAATTGCCATCATCGATAACACCCAGGCCGGATCAACACTATATATGGTTGATTTAAAAACAAAAAACCGTACCAACCTGTTTAGCTACCCTTTTATAGAAAGTTTAAAATGGCTTCCAGAAAGTGATAATTTTATCTTTGAAGCAAGGCCGTCACAAAGCCCGGAGAATGCTATTTTTCTTTATGATCCAAAGCAAGAGGAACCCATGAAGTTAGAACTCAAAACGCCTTTAGCCAATGTAGTACCATTAAATGAGCAAAATCTGCTTGCTGCTACCAGCCAAAATGTGAGCGGAATTGGTGAAGGGCAAGAGCTGGAAGGCAAACTGGTTGTTTTGGGTGAACCAACGGCGACAGCTCTCCAGTTTATAGATTTCTCTTTGGTGAGTCTCCAAAGTCGCCTTATCAAAACCGAAGAAAATATGACTTTTCCAGATGCACTTA
>CAYMDR010000048.1:0-2827 GCA_964389195.1 uncultured Candidatus Peribacteria bacterium
CAGCCAGCACCTTAAGCACGCGTTCCGCGCCCCCCATCTTCACCAAAAAATCATGCACTAAAGCAACTTTCATGCTGTTTTCATAAGATTATGAATAAACCCTTCAAAGTCCGCTCGGAATTTTTTCTCCGAAAACTTTTCAGCCTGCGCGCGAATTTTATCCGCGTCATACTGTGGCTCATGCTCCATCAGAAGCTGAAAAGCTTTTTCCATCGCTTCTACCGTCGACTCATAAAAAAATTCCCCCGTCACTCCCGGAACAACTGTCTCCAATAACCCACCCTTGCCATATGCCAAAACCGGCTTGCCACAAGCCATCGCTTCTACCGGTGTAATCCCGAAATCCTCTTCACCGCAAAAAATTAAGGCGCGACAATTCTGCAAATATTCAGGATGCTGCAGCGTGTCCTGATACCCTAAAAACTCAATGGTCGATCCCGCCATTTTTTGCAACTCTGGTAAGTGAGCGCCTCGTCCAATAATCTTCAATTTTTTCCCCAACTTATTAAAAAGTTGCACCGCCAAATCAACTTTCTTAAAAGCCGAAAGCGTGGAAATAACTAAAAAATAATCTTCATGCGTTTTGGTGACTTTTAAATGTTGCGTATGGACTGGTGGATAAATAATCGTCGCCGGCTCCCGATAATATTTTTCGATCCGTTTGCGTACATGGTCAGAATTAGCGATATAGGCATCAACCCGTTTTGCCGCTACTTGATCCCATGTCCTTACGCGGTGCATGGATCGATCGATCAAAAACTTTTTAAGTCCCCGAATATTTTGCTCCTCTAAATATTTGTGCGCGTAGTCCCAGGCATAGCGCATCGGTGAATGGCAATACGAGACATGTTTGGTATGAGTCGGGGTAAGAAGACCATGCGCGAATGAATTGCTGGAACTAATCACCACATCGAATTCGCTAAAATCCAACGACTCAATCGCTTGGGGCATCCACGGAAACAAAAAACGGTATTTCTTACGAATAAAACGCGGCAACTTTTGCAAAAACGAAGTCCGCACACGCTCCTTTGGAAAAGCTTTGCCACACAGCTCTTCATCAAAAAGCAGCGTATAAATGGGCGCGTCCGGATACATATCAGCCAGCACCTTAAGCACGCGTTCCGCGCCCCCCATCTTCACCAAAAAATCATGGACTAAAGCAACTTTCATGAATCAAAAATCCTAGATAAAAAACACAACTCAGTTTAACTGAGCGCACTTCAGAAGTAAACGAAGTGAAATATTATCCGGATACCCAATTATTCTTTGTACCTTCTAAAACACCACGCGGAATATAAATAGTTGGTTCTTTTAGGCGTTGACCTACTAAAAGATTATCAAGCGAAAGTGAGGCTAATCTTTTACCTCTCAATAAAAAATCATTAACCACTGCATGTAGTTGCCCATTGATCTCATTTTTAATATCCATTAAACAGCGAACTTGCTCTTTGTTTGCCCCAGAGGCTTCAAGAACTTTCTCTAAAGTAGCATCTTCTATATAATCAGCTGGGGAAACTTCTTGATAAAGTCTTTGGCGTGGTGTTGGAGTACGAGGAAACATAAAATGAAGCGAAAGTAGTAAGCTTAATTTAAAAATAAAACACAATATTTGTCAATACTTCCTTATGCTCCTCTTAGGTGCTCACATGTCGATCGCAAAGGGTTTTCCCTTCATGGCCACGCAAACTGGCCTAGAATTTGGCTGTAATGCCATGCAGTTTTTTACCAAATCGCCACGGAGTCGCTCTCACAAACCCATCGATCCTATCGAAGCTGCGGAATTTAAAAAGCTCTGCCAGCAATACAATATTAAATACGTCATCGCGCATAGTTCCTACCTTCTGAACTTTGGACAGAAAATGGAAAATATACCCTGGGCTATCAAAGATCTAACGCTCGATTTTGAACGGCTCGCCCTTCTTGGCGGTCACGGTATTGTCGTCCACATTGGCAAATCACTGCAAGGTGATCGCTCTTCAGCTATCCACAATGTCATCGAAAATGCCAAAATTATTTTAGATCATACCGAACATCTCACCACCGAGGAAGGCAAACCCCTGCAATACATTTTAGAAAACACCGCCGGCCAGGGGAGCGAAATCGGCTTTGAGTTACAAGAACTCGGACAGATATTGAAAGAGCTTCGCAACTTCAACCCTCGCCTAAAATCATGCCTTGATACTGCGCATATCTGGGCTGCCGGCTACGATATCAGCACTGCCGCCGGTTCACAAAAACTCCTTAAAACCTACGACGAACTTATTGGTTTGGACACCCTTTCCTGTTTCCATTTTAACGATTCCAAGAAAGCCCTGGGCAGTCGCGTGGATCGCCACGAAAACATTGGTGCCGGTCTTATAAGTGCCAATCCTGGTAGCCTCGAAGGTTTAAAAACCATCGCCACCTTTGCCGAAAAAAACAGCATCCCGCTGATTTTAGAAACACCAGAAAAAGATGGCAAAACACACGCCGATGATATAAAAATTGTGAAAAATTTCTTTTAATAATTCTTTTACCAATCTATAAATGTCCCTCACCGATTTTATTCAACATATTCCCAAAGCGGAACTTCACCTTCACATTGAGGGCACCTTTGAACCAGAACTTATGTTTAGCATTGCCAAACGCAACCGTATTGCTTTGCCATATGGCTCGGTAGAAGAGTTACGCCAAGCCTACCAGTTTAATAATCTGCAGGATTTTTTAGATATTTATTATCAAGGAGCATCAGTACTAAAAACCGAACAAGATTTTTATGATCTCACATGGGCTTATCTTGAAAAAGCTTACGCCGAAAAAGGTCGCGGTTTCATGCAAGAAATTGTCA
>CAYMDR010000048.1:2837-8703 GCA_964389195.1 uncultured Candidatus Peribacteria bacterium
TTTTTTGATCCGCAAACTCATACCAGCCGCGGTGTCGCTTTTGAAACCGTTATAAATGGCATTCATCAAGCCCTCCAAGATGGGAAACGTAAACTCAATCTTTCAACAAAACTCATCATGTGTTTCTTGCGCCATCTGGATGAAGCCGATGCCATGAAAACGCTCGAACAAGCATTACCATATAAGCAACATATTATCGCCGTTGGCCTGGACTCTTCCGAAAAAGGCCATCCACCTTCCAAGTTCCAAAAGGTATTTGCAAGAGCCCTGAGTGAAGGCTTTTTAACCGTAGCTCATGCTGGCGAAGAAGGTCCCGCTTCGTACATCTGGGAAGCTTTAAATCTTTTAAAGGTAAGTCGCATCGATCATGGCAACCATAGCTTAGATGATGAAATTTTAGTGCAGGAGTTAAGCCAACGCCAAATACCACTCACTCTCTGCCCGCTTTCCAATTTAAAATTAAAAGTTGTCCAGGATTTAAAACAACATCCTTTAAAAGTCATGGCAGAAAAAGGTCTACTGGTATGCATCAATTCCGATGATCCCGCTTATTTTGGCGGTTACATTGTCGATAACTATAAAGCGCTTGCCCGAGCTTTAAACTTATCAGAAGAAGATATTCGCGAACTCGCCAAAAATTCCTTTAAGGCCTCTTTTCTCAACGATCAAGAAAAAAATGGTTTCATCGCCAAAGTGGAAAAATTTGAAATAACTTAAAACTATGCAGGTCAAAAAACTTTAACGTATTAAGGAAATTTTAATGTTTTCTTTCGTTGAAATACCTTGTAAAGCTTTATCAGCTGTCCAAAAAGTGCCATCCATGATTTTAGCGTAAGCAAGACCAATGCCATCAGCCAGTGACAAGTGGTACTGAGCTTTAAGATGGGAACAAAAAAGGGCTAACGATGTATCCATATAATTTACAATACCCAATAAAGGAGATTGTAAATCGGCCACAATCCTATGCGTCTTTTCTACACCATAAAATTGGTAACATTTATAAACAAATTCAATAAAATTAATTTGATGGATAAAAAGACTATTTTTTTCTTTTTCCGCATCTTCAAAAACTTTTTTGACAACATCTGCGCCTTTTTCTTGTTTGATAAATGCTAAAAGTACCGAAGTATCAAGAATATTCATAAGTTTTTTAAAGATAACCCTGTTCTTCCATCGCTATGTCTTCTTTGCGACTATCAAGAAGGCTTTGTACCCCATCAATGCTATCATCTTTATATTTTCCATAGAGACTTTCTGCCCAACTTCCCTTTTTTTGCTTTTCAGATGCTGGAACAATCGCCACTTCCCCTGGCTTCAAGCTTACCCATAAAATTTTGGTATTTGGCTTTAATTTAAGCATTTTCCTGATTTCTATAGGGATAGTAGTCTGCCCTTTTATAGTGATGGTTGATTCGGGTATGTACATTTATGCAAAAGTAAGGAATATATCTTAATTGTAATGAGTAAAGCTAGAAAAGTAAATAAAAATCTTACTGTCCCCGTCCCGGGACAGCAAAAAGCCAAGTACAGAAAACGCTACTTTCTAACACACTTTAAAAACTCCTCCAGCGGCAGCGTATTCAAAACATCCTCTTTTCCCACCCATCCGCGGCGCGCCAAGGCAATACCATAGCGCAGAAACCCCATATGGTTATGCACATGGTGCGAGTCGGAATCGATCGTAAATTTTGCGCCTTTTTCTTTGGCCATTTTGCAGTAAAAATCAAAAAGATCTAACCGCTCAGGCTGACTATTAATCTCCAGAGCGATGCCGTGCTCCACCGCCGCGTCAATCACTTTTGCTATATCCAAAGAGATCGGCTCGCGGCGGTTAATAATCCTCCCACTGGGATGTCCAAATATTTTAACATACGGATTCTGAAAAGCTTTTAACACCCGTGCCGTTTGTTCATCCTGCGGCAAATTAAAACGCGAATGCACTGATGCAATCACAATGTCCATCTTTTTTAAAATCGCATCTGGCAGATCCATTTTTCCATCCGCCAAAATATCGCACTCCACACCTTTTAAAATCTTAAAACGACCAACTTTTTTGCCGTTCACTTCCACCCCTTTCACAAACTCTTCTTCAAGTTCGGCATTGATTTGATCGATCTCATCCCACTGCATTTCAAAGCGTTCGGGTGTTAACCCATGCGCCACCGCTACGGCAGGGGAATGATCGGTCAGCGCGATATACTCAAAGCCAGCATCGCGATAAGCCCGAGCTACCTCTTCAATCTCCTGCGTGCCATCGCTCCACTTGCTATGAACATGCAAATCACCACGCAAATCTTTCAATTCAATAGGAGTAGGCAATTCACCTTTATCCGCCGCTTCAATCTCACCTCTATTTTCACGCATCTCAGGAATAATATACGGTAGGCCAACACTCTTAAAAACCTCTTCCTCGGTAGCCCCGCCAATTAAAACCTCCTCTTTAAAAACACCATATTCATTAATTTTTAAACCCCTTTTTTTCGCGCGATCCCGAATCGCCACATTATGATCTTTAGAACCGGTAAAATAATGCATCGCCGCCCCAAAAATCTTTTCATCCAGTACCCGCAAATCAACTTGCACCCCTGAAGGTAAAACCACCGATGACTTGGTCGGACCTTTGGATAAAACATCTTTAACGCCAGTATATTGCGCAAAAAAATCCATAATGTCCGAAACCGTTTGTGCTCTTTCTTCCTCTTTTTTGGCTGGAGTATATGACACCAAAATATCCAAATCACCCACCGTTTCACGCATACGGCGTAAACTTCCGGCAAACTCCACACGCTTCACATGCGGACATTTTTTAAGATAAGCGATAATTTTTTCTACCTCATACTTTGCTTCAGAAAGCATCATGCGCTCGGTATGCTTGTCGTAATCTTCCAGTGCTTTCAGAATTTCCGTTTCGCTTTTTTCGCCCATTCCCGGCAACTCACGAATTTTTCCTTCCTGTGCCGCTTTGCGTAATTTCTCAATAGAATCGATCTGAAGCGTCGCGTAAAAAAGCTTTACTTTTTTGGGGCCAACATTCCGCACACGTAATAAATCTAATAGCCCTGGCGCGAATTTTTTAATCAAATCTTGGTGATATTCACACTTTCCGGTTCGAATCAGCTCCTCAATTTTAGCCGCCAAATCTTTGCCGATCCCTGGAATATCTAGAAGTTTTTTTGCGTCTTCCTGATAAATATCTTTCAAATCCCGCGGAAAATCTTCCACAATGCGCGCGGCTTTCTGGTACGCTAAAACCCGAAAACGATTTGCTCCATCAATCTCTAAAATATCACCAATTTCCTGAAAAACCTGTGCAATAAGATGGTTGTCCATACCTATCCATAATTAAGTGAATGAATTACCACTATTTTGCTCCCGACTCTTGCGCAAAGCAAGGCACGGAGGGATAATAAGCTCATGAATAACCTTGATCCTGAAACCATTAGAATTCCTGCTTACCTCCGCAAAAATGCGATTGTAAGTCAGGCCAAGCAAAAGTTAATTTTAACGGCGCTTGATCGCAAGGAGGCAGGACTAAACCCTCATTCCAAAAGAGCGGTTGCCCCTATTAAAAAAGCAACAAAAGGCCATACCCTTTCTAGCACTCCTCGTTTTTTAAAAAGAAACTATGCCTTACCTAAATCACCTTTTTTACAAGACGAGCCCTTAGCAGAAACAAAGCAGTTGCCCCAAATCGGTATTATCACCCATTATTTAGACAAAATAAATGTGGCCATCATCAAACTTTCCGCGCCTCTCAAAAATAATGACCTTATCATTATTCAAGGCCAAGAATGTATTTTTTATCAACCGGTTGAAGAGATGCAAATTGACCGCAATCCTGTTACCAAAGCCGCTGCCGGCGCCCACATCGGTTTAAAAGTTAGCTTTCCCGTAGCCATTGAAGGGAAAGTATATAAACTTTATTAAGACCCAAACAACGTCTCGGCCGTTTTTTGTGCCGACTTTTCCCAGTTGAATTTTTCGAGCTGTTTTTCGCCTTTCTGAATCAATTGTGTCACTAGCATCCCATCAGAAACAAGCCGTTTTAAGCCCACGCTCATCTCCTCCATTTTTTCAGGGTTTATAAGGTAAGCGGCATTGCCTGCAACTTCTACCATCGCTGACACTTTAGAGGTAAGCACCGGGCGACGATGAGCAAAAGCTTCTAGCATCGATAAACCAAACCCTTCACACCAAGAAGGAAAAGCAAAAACCCTACATTTATTAAATAAAAAAAGCTTCTCCTCTTCCGTAATATATCCAGGCATAATGACACTTTCTTCAAGTTTATGCGCTTGAACCGTCTGCCAGATTTTTTCAAACCCTTGCCCTCGTTTACCAGCCAACACTAATTTCCAATCGGGAAACTCTTTTAAAAAACGATCAAAAGCCTCAACTAATCGCGAAAGATTTTTGCGCGTCTCCAGCGTGCCCAGAAAAAAAATCACCAAATCCTCCTCTTGCAAACGTAAATGCTTAAGAAAACGTTCCTTTTCTTCTGGATTGGTTTTATAGAGAGCCGGAACAGTGGCCGCTCCATGCGGAATAACAATAATCTTTTCTGGATTCACTTTATAATATTTGATCAAATCGTCATGCGTGGAGATACTTGGAACAATAATTTTCCAAGCTCTTTTAACGATTCTTTTCAGACGCAAGCGCAAACGTAAATATTGCAAAAACGAAGAGCTATCTTTCATGACCTCAAACGCAACATCATGAACGGTAACAACCGTTTTTTTAGGAGCCAATCGTGGTATATAAGGCGCAGGTACAAACAGAACATCGATAGGATGAATAAACATTTCCCAAGCAAAACGCAGTTTTTTACAACGCTTCTTTCTGGTAAGCACCTTAGTCTTAACGTTAAAAGGCAAATCACCCACAAAAGCAAAATCCGGCGACGTATAAAGCCGAACACTCGTCGAATGTTCTCGTCCGAGCATCGGAATAAGTTCATTGAGAAGATGAAATGAATACACCTCCTCTCCGTTCGTGTGCTGAGCGTTATAACGCGACGCATCTATGCCTAAAATCATAAAGCAATTTTAAAAACCAAAAAGGTAACTTTATACACCATTTAATATACTCGCGCTAGCACAATTGCATACACTTTTTTTATGCCCCCAGCTTTAAGGGCTGCGGCACAAGCTTGAAGCGTAGTCATTGTTGTGGCCACGTCATCAATAAGTAAAACGGTTGTTGGTAAAGAGGTAGTGCCATCACCGCAAAAACGAAAAGCATTTTTCATATTTGTCAGCCTTTCTTCCCGACTAAGCTCCATTTGCGGCCTTTTAAAATGCCTTCTTGCTAATAATTGTTGCTGGCAAATACCAGTTTTTTTGCTCAGATAATAGGCTAAAAGCTCCGCCTGATTAAAACCCCTCCATTGCAACCTTTTCTCATGCAAAGGTACCGGACAAAGAACGATGCTTTCCCTTGGAAAAGTAATCAAAGGCAGTAAAAGCTTTGCTAAAGGTTCCCCTAGATCACGAATAAAATCATACTTAAAGGCATGAATAGCTTTTTGCAAAAGGAGATTTTCGGCAAAAGAACTGGCCGCCAACAGACCATCTAGAAAGTAATAAGGATATTTTAATCGACACCCTAAACACATCTCCCCTTGTTTGCTTGGCATATAACACCAAGGACAAACCTGAGTGCGTTGCTGCAAGATATTTTGCCAACAGCTAGCACACAAAAAACTTCCTTCCTGCTTACAGCCTATGCAAAAAACAGGAAATAAAAGCTTAAGGAAAAAAGTCCAAAATGGTTTAAGATGAGCCATAAATAAAAGAATAAGCGCTTTACTCGGCACAGTAATCTGCTACAATAACTCTGCCTTATTTTTATGAAGAAAACTTAA
>CAYMDR010000049.1:0-8679 GCA_964389195.1 uncultured Candidatus Peribacteria bacterium
ATGAAGCAACAAGCACAAATCGGCGTAATCGGACTTGGCGTGATGGGCGCAAACCTAGCTCGCAACTTTGCGAACAATAAAATAAAAACCGTGGTTTTTAATCGTACCAATGAAAAAACCACAGCCTTTATAAAAGAGTATGGGAACACCAATCTACAAGGCGCAGCTACTCTGGGAAATTTTGTCCAAACTTTAGCTAAACCTCGTAAAATTATCCTTATGGTGCAAGCGGGACAAGCTGTTGATGAAATGATCGACAAGCTAACTCCCCTGCTCCAAAAAGAGGATATCATCATCGATTGCGGCAATTGCCACTATAAAGATACCGAAAGACGGTTTACTGAGCTGCAAAAAAAGCAGATCCACTTTGTTGGATGCGGTATTTCTGGGGGTGAAGAGGGCGCGTTAAAAGGACCAAGTTTAATGCCCGGAGGAAACAAAGAAGACTGGAAACAGCTCCAACCTCTATTGGAAAAAATCGCCGCCAAAGATTTTAACGGCAAACCTTGTGTTAGCTACATTGGTGAACGCGGCGCCGGCCATTATGTAAAGATGGTACACAACGGTATCGAATATGGCGTAATGCAATTAATGGCGGAAACTTACGATATTTTAAAAACGGTGTACAAACTTTCACCTCCGCAAATCAGTAAAATTTTTGCCAAACTCAATAAAGGAAAACTTAACTCCTATCTTTTCGAAATCGGTTTCAAGGTTTTACAACAACCGGACCCGTACCAAAAGGGGTTCCTTATTGATTACATAGCCGATGTCGCGGCTCAAAAAGGAACAGGAGCCTGGACAAGCCACGACGCACTCGATAACATCGTTCCCCTTCCAACCCTTACCGAAGCCGTTTTTGCGCGATGCCTCTCTACCTTAAAAACCACCAGAGTCCAACTGCAAAAAAACTACCCTCGACCAAAAAATGCCCCCAAAATACCTCTGCCAACTTTCCTAAAAATGCTAGAAGACGGTCTATACGCAGCCATGTTAAGTAGCTACGCCCAAGGATACGACCTTATTCAACAAGCTGCCCTTACCAACAAATGGGACATAAACCTGGCCGAAGTTTCCCGCATTTGGCAGGGAGGATGCATTATTCGTGCTAAAATTTTACACTTCCTTACAGCGGCATATAAAACCTATAACAAAAAAACGATACCACACCTATTTGCCATAACCGAAGTTCAAAAAACACTTAAAAAAAACGCCCCGGCCTTACAAAAACTAGTAGCCTATGCCACAACACAAGGCGTACCCGTAAGCGGCTTGGCTACAGCTCTTTACTATTTTCAAAGCATGACCAGCGCACAATCCCCTGCCAATTTTATCCAAGGACTGCGCGACTACTTTGGAGCCCACACCTATGAACGCCTCGACCGCAAAGGTACTTTCCACACCGACTGGAATTCTTAATTCTTAATTATTAATTCTTAATTGAAAAACTACCACATCGAAAACCCCTTTATCCTCACTATCTTCGGAGCTTCCGGTGATTTAGCCAAACTTAAAATCTTCCCCGCACTCTATAATTTAATCGAGCAAAAACGCCTTCCCAAAGAGTTTTACATTATCGGTTTTGCCCGCACCGCCAAGTCGCAAGAAGAGTTTCGGCAAGAGTTTAAAAAAAGCATCAGTGAAAAAGCTCCGCATCACATTAAGCCTTCGCTTTTAGATGAGCTCGTCAAAAAAGTGTATTACTTTGAAGGCCAGTACGACGATATCAAAAGTTTTAAAGCCTATAAGGATTATGTAAAAAAAGTTACCCAGGGACAAAAAATGACCCACATTGCCTATTGTTCCGTACCACCTCAAACCTTCAAGGCCATTATCCAAAACCTAGGTGAAACCAAAATCCCCAAAGAGGATTTGCGCATCGTTATCGAAAAACCTTTTGGCCAAGATCTAGCATCAGCCACAGATCTTTTCCATTTCCTGGCTCGCTATTTTGATGAAGAGCACACCTATTTACTCGACCACTATTTAGGGAAATCCGCCGTCCAAAGCATTTTGCATTTGCGCCATTCCAACCGCATTTTAAACCAAATGCTCAAAGGGACAGAGATCGCCAACATCCAAATAACAGCTTTCGAAGATACAGGAGTCAGTTCTCGTATCGGCTATTTTGACCAAGTGGGCATCCTGAAAGACATGGTTCAATCCCATCTTTTACAGTTGTTGGCTCTTACAACAATGTCGATCCCCATTACCGAAGCCGCCACAAGTCTACACCGTGAAAAAAACAGTATTCTTTCAGCTTTAAACTTCCCCAAAGCCGCTAAAAATATTGTCCTTGGTCAGTACCAAGGTTATAAAAAAGAAAAAGATGTTCCTAAAAACTCCAACACCGAAACCTTTGTAGCCCTCCGCCTTTATATCGACCGTGAAAGTTGGTATCGCGTGCCGATTTATATTCGCACCGGTAAAAAACTGCACGAGAAACATACCTATATCGCTATTGAACTTAAAAAATTTAAATTTCAAAGCAAGGACGAAGCACCAAATCTCCTCATTCTGGAACTTCACCCTTCTGAAAAAATAAGTATAAAACTTTTGAATAAAAACAATTTAGGTGAAACCAAATACAGCGCCGTTATGAGCACCGCTTTTATGGCTAATAGCGAGAATGATATTCTTCCCGAACACAGCATCTTATTACTCGATGTCATTCATGGGCGCAAAACCCATTTCCTAAGTTTTCCAGAGATTATTGCCTCTTGGAGCGTCACGGAAGCCATGCTCCATTGTATTGATCGCCATAACATTCCGGTCGAAATTTATAAAGATAATTCGCTGGGGCCAATCAGCCAAGATCAACTTACTGCCATGGATAATTTCACCTGGCACGACCTTCATTAGATTTTTAAGCTTTAACGCAAAAACTTTAATGCAACTCCAAACCTTTTCCAACGAAACCGCATTTACCAACGCCTTTATAGGTGCGATAAGAGCAGTTTGCAAAAATGCCTCCACGGTGCGCATTGCCTTAAGTGGCGGCTCCACGCCAAAACCTTTATATCAAGCACTATCCAAAGCACAAGATATCCCTTTTGAAAAAATCGAATTTTTCATCGTGGACGAGCGCTATGTACCGGCAAACCACCCTGACTCCAACCAAAAAATGGTTCGCGAAATACTTATCGATCCTCTCAAAACCAAAGTAAAAGCTTTCCACTTTTTCAAGACCGATCTCCCCTTAGAAGAGGCCGTCAAGGACTACGAAAAAACCTTACAGCCCATCGCCCTTTCCAAAGAAGGCTTCGATCTAGTAGTGCTTGGCATTGGTCCCGACGGCCACACCGCCTCCCTCTTTCCCAATAGTGGAGCCCTGCAAGAAACCTCCCGCCTTGTAGCCCACACCCAAACCGAGCAATTCGCCATAAAAGACCGCCTCACGATCACCTTCCCACTTATCCTTAAAAGCAAACAGCTGCTAGTACTTCTAAAAGGAAGTGAAAAACGCACCATCCTAGAAGCAATCCAAAAACCATCCACCACCATTACCACCCTACCAGCAAAAAAACTGCTAGAACATTCAAACCTCTCTGCATTTCTTTTGGTGGACGCTGTAGGGCTCGAACCTACGACCCTCTCGGTGTAAACGAGATGCTCTACCAACTGAGCTAAGCGTCCTAGTGAATTTTTGCCATGAAAAAGTAGCACACCGCCAATATCTTTTCAAGCAAAATCATAGGCTTAATAATTAAGAAATGCTTAATCTTTCTTTCATCTCTTTCCTTTAAGATGGCCACGTCATGACACATAGGGTGCGTGACAACCAAAGAAACAAGCCAAGAAAGTAGGCTCGTATGCGTATCTTGCACAAAGAAGTTCTGGTGCTCTTCCTTTTTGGTCTCTTGACCAACTGCGCGATGCCCACGGAGACCGACGAGCCCGTCGTGATCGACGGGCAGATCGAAGAAGCCTCCCAGGCGGTCACGCAGGCGGACAAGGACTGGTGGAAGGGGCTCAACCAGCTCGTGCGCAACGGACTCATCGTCACCCGTGCATTCCAGGACTTCACCAACCCTCCCAAGAACGTGGGTCTCAACTGCAAGGAGTGGGCTCGGAAAGTGGTGAGCGATGCCTCGAAAGGTGTCGTGAATCTGCCTTCCACCAGCCCCGATGCCAACGGATGGAAATGGAGCAGCAGCTCCTATGTCCAAAAGCTCGGAAGCATCACCAGCACCTTGCCCGGAGACTTCGTTCAGATGAATCTGGGCATCGGGAATCCGCACACGGCAATGGTTCTGTCCCAAAACGGAACGGACGTGTGCTGGCTAGACAGCAACTGGAACTTGGACAACAAGGTGACCTATCACTGCCAGAAGATCTCGAGCTTCCTCACCTCCGTAACCAGCGGTGGCGTACAGATGTACACTGCTTACCACATCATCGGCGGCTGAAACCGCACCCTACCTTCAGGAGAGTCAAGGCCTTGACTCTCCTCCCCCCTATACCTTAATTTATTAAATATGTTCACAAAGATTTCCCTTGCAGCGATTATCATAGCAATAATTATCGTAGTAATTGCTGCCTTTTCAGTGATGCCTCAAAGCAAAATTTATACCTATAAAAATCCTTCAAATAAATTCACCATACAATATCCTAACACTTACGATATAACTCAGAATGCTTACGATAAAGCTAATGGAGAAAACAATAGAATAGGTTTTGTCTCTAAAGGAACGGATGGACCTTGGCTTATGGTTATTAATATCGAACCCACCATTTTTACCACCATCGATCAAATGGTAAAAACCACCAATGAAAAACGAGCGCACCCCATTCGCATCGAAAAAACAGAGGAAGATAAAGGTGTTACCTGGTTTTATCTAAAAACTCCTATCGTTGTTGATCATACGATGGATGACCAAGAAATTTTGGCCGATGGCGATTCTGTGGTATTTATAAAAGATAAAAAGCTCTACACTTTTCAACTACGTGAGCAAATGGGCGATCAACAAGTAGCATCAGATTTTCTACGAATCGTTAAAAGTTTTCAGTTTACTGACGCGAGCTAAAAACTACTTAAAACCAATAAGCCCCATCGTTACAAAAGTTACCGACATCCCCACAATAAAAGCAACCGAAAGCCACGATACAACATTAGCAAACCAACCATTTTTATGCTCACCCATTAAGGTTTTTTTGTTTAATAACGTCAAAATCGCCACAAAAAGAATCGGTAAGACAAAGGTGTTCATCATTTGCGATCCCACCAAAATAGTGACCAAAGGTAAGCCAGGAATCAAAACGGCTAAGGCCGGTGAAAATACCGAAAATGCAAAAAGCTTATAAAAAGCCGGCGACTCTTTCTTAAGATCCACACGCCCTTCCCAACCAAAAGCTTCTGTCACCAAGTAAGCGGATGTCATAGAAACAACAGCAAGCCCCAATAAGGACGCATTAAAAAGCCCCCAGGCAAAAAGATGTTTCGCCATCCATCCGGCAAAGGGCTCCAAAGCTTGTGCCGCTTGCCCGGCATCTTCAATCTGAATACCGGCTCGATGCAAGGTTGCCGCAGTGGCAATAACAATAAAAAAGGCAACCAACGTTGTCCAAAAAGCCCCCGCCAAAACATCATAACGCGAATACTTAAGATCTTTCACAGCCACACCTTTATCCACATAGTAAGACTGCACAAAAAACTGCCCCCAAGCCGTAATAGTGGTACCGATCATCGCAACAGCTATATAAAAAAAGGTTGGAGTCATTTCAATAGCAGGATGGCTAAAAGCACCTACGGTTTGCTCCCAATCAGGATGAGCACTGAATCCCGCAACAACATAAGCAAAAAACAGCAATGATGATGTTAAGAAAATTTTCTGAACAATCTTAAAAGAGCCCTTATAAACAACCACTCCTATAAGTAAAGCCGCAAAAGGAATAAGAACATAACGGGGAATCCCATAAATATCCGCAACACTGGCAATACCGGCATATTCAGCTAAAACATTCGCCCAATTGGCAATAAAAGTCACCGCCACCACAAACGTCGTAATTTTTAAACTAAAATTTTCACGAATCAAAGCCGCTAAGCCCTTCCCCGTAACAAGACCCAGCCGCGCCCCCATCTCTTGTGTAATCAATAAAATAAAGGCGATGATCAATAAAATCCACAGCATCTTATAACCAAAAGCACTGCCAACAACCGAATAAGTGGTAATACCACCGGCATCATTATCCGCAGTACCGGCAATAATACCCGGCCCCAAAACCCCTAACAGTGCCAACCATTTCAATTTAACCGAACGGAAACGACTTGGCTTGATTTGATTTTCAGAAGTACTCATAACAAACTAAGCATCAGGAATTAAGTAACGCAAAACATCATCCACCGTAATAATACCCCGAACAGCTTTTTTATTATCCACCACCGCTACGGAAAGCAGATTATATTTGGTCATAATACTGGCAACATCATCGGCTCCCGCACTTAACTTCACCGTTTTAACAACCCTGCTCATAATAGATGCAACTTTTTCACGAGCTTTAGCTAAAAGCAAGGTTCTTATCGAAACAATGCCCACCAATTTTTGCTCTTCATCCAACACAAATACATGATAAATAGAGGCATGATCTTCCGACTGTTTGCGAATCTTTTTAATAGCCTGACCAACCGTTTCATCCGTATTTACAGACATAAAATCAGCATTCATTAAACCACCAGCCACATCCTCACGATACCGCGTTAAAGTGTGTAAAGTTTTTGCTTTTCTTGATCCCAAGCGACGAAACACCTGCTCCCTCTTAAGTTCAGACAGATCCTTAATAACATCCACCGCCTCATCCGAAGCCATTTCATCAACTATTTCTGCCAAATTTTTGGGATGAATGCGTTCCAATAAAGTATCCTTATATTCCGGTTCAACCTCCTCCAAAACCTCAGCGGCCGTCTCTTCATCCAACGACTGCACAAACTGCGTACTCTCATGAAAATTAAGATTTTCAATAAGATTAGCAATATCAGCAGGATGCAATCTTTCTAGTTTCTGACGCGAAGTTTTTAATTGCAAATTTCCGATGGCTCCCTTTACCAAGCTCACATTATTCCAATCGATAAGCTGTGACTGTAACCTTTTTAAAATAGGCAGATTCACAAGCCCTAATCTCCGCACTAAAGCACGGCTACTCACATCGATTCCCACCAGAAAAAAGTCCTCTTTAATCTTCACCAACTCCAAATCGTTCACGCGAACCACCCGAATCCCTTCCACATCAAAAATCTGCTGGTCTAAAATATCATGCAGCAAAAATTCACTATCGCTTAAGTCATAATCTTGCTTCCAACAATTGGTTTTTTTTAAAGTAATTTCACCATACCCCAAAGTTTCTATGCACTTATAAGGAATCACATTCCGTTTCCCTTTTAGTTGAAAAACAATGCCGCTCACCTCAGGATACCCCTTTGACTGTGACTCAACGATAACATCTTTAACTCTGCCGATCTCTTCCTGCTTACTATCGACAATTGGTACATTCAGAAGTTGGCTCAGAAAAATCATAAACGGAAATTACATATATCCCCCTTCAATTTTGGATAGTAACATATATTTGTAAGAAACGCTTGAAAATTAAAGGCACATTGCTTACAATCGCACAGCAATAATAAATTGCCAAAAATATGCGCGGGTGGCGAAATGGCAGACGCACTACCTTGAGGTGGTAGCGCCTTCACGGGCATGGAGGTTCAAGTCCTCTCCCGCGCACCAGAAGTTAATCTTTCCTATCTTTCTCCATCCCCTGTAAAAGCTCAAGAAAACCCTTTTCTAGACTTTTGCCCTGGATAATTTGGCGAATCCCAATACCTTGCCCTAAGACCAAATTGATAATTTTTTCATTCAAATCCTCCATACTTATACCAACATGATGAAAAGATAAGTTTATAATAAAAAGTTCTTCATCAAAATGGTGCGACGCCAAGCCGGGCAAATCTTTAAAAAGAGTTATATCAAGCCCCTTAGAAACATGGATTTCCAAAGAGGAGCCTTTTTGGGTAAGCTCAGAAGTTTTCCCTTCAAAGCGCATTTTCCCCTGATGAATAACCCCAACTTCATCGCACATCTCCGCAATTTCATGCAAATTGTGAGAGCTCATAACCACCGTTTTTTCTTTAGCTAAACCCTTGATAAGTTGGCGCGTAGCATAAGCCGTTTGAGGATCAAGTCCAGCGGTTGGCTCATCCAAAAGTAAAATATCCGGTTCACCTAAAAGTGCCTGGGCAATACCCAACCTTTTATACATCCCATGAGATAATGTATCAGCCGCAACATTTTTTTGATCCAAAAGCTCCACCAAGCCTAAAACACGAAGAGCCTCTTTTTCCGCCCCAGCACGAGAAACACCACTTAAACGTGCCAAAAACTGTAGTTGATCCAAAACTTTTCTTCCACTATAAAAACGTGCATCTTGAGGCAAAATAGCAAGCCTCCCACCCACAGTAAAAGTACCGGAAGTTGGGTAAACGGCACCTCCTAAAATACTTAGCGTCGTTGTCTTACCTGCACCATTTATCCCCAAAAAACCATAAAGGGTTGAGGGCTTAACATGCATACTAAGCCCATCTAAAGCCACTTTATCTTTATAACGCTTGCTCAAATTGTGTGTCTCTAACATATACTTCACAAATCTTTATGCTTAAAAATATAGTAACCGGCTCCTAAAAAAATACTA
>CAYMDR010000050.1:0-8418 GCA_964389195.1 uncultured Candidatus Peribacteria bacterium
TTATTACAAAATTACCTACATTCCTAGCTGTTGCGAGTGGGACTGACTGTACTATGTTTTAAAACTACTGTCAAGGTTTCTTATTAGCAAGATACATTTTAATTGACACCATAGCTGCTACTGCAATATATTGTCTTGGCTATCATTTTAGAAAAAACAGCTATGCCGGTTATTAAATCAGCCAAAAAGAAGGCTCGACAAGCCCTAAAACATTTGGAACGCAACAAAGGTATGCGTACTCAAGTAAAGACCTATATTAAAAAAGTATTGGTTTTAAGTAAAAGTAATGTAGAAGAGGCAAAAAAAGTTCTCCCTATTGCTTACTCTATCTTAGATACCGCCGCTAAAAAACATATTCTTCACCCAAACACAGCTTCTCGGAAGAAATCTTTACTAGCGCGTTCTGTGACTAAAGGTGGTGTTGAGGCTGCAAAACCTGTGGTTGCGAAGCCTGCTGCAAAAGCTAAAGCTGCTAAAACCGGATCGACAGAAAAAAAGAAGACTGCTGCTAAGAAAGTAGAAAAAGCTTAAAAATTGGGTTTATAGCTATACGTTTAAAAGAGTCCTCCAAGGTTGGAGGATTTTTTGTTATAGCTGCTTTGCCTACGCAAAAGGATTGTGAGGTTCGATTTTCTATAATACAATAAGCGGGCTTTGGTTTGTCAGAGTGTTTTTTATCGGTGTTTTAAGGTTGTTCTTTTATAATTAGGGTCTGTAGCTCAGTGGTTAGAGCAGTCGGCTTAAAGATTCGTAGCCTAACTCTTGTTTTAGAGAAATGGCTACGATTATTGGGCTGTTAAAGAAGTAATTCTTTAGCGATTATCTGTCAAATTCGGGGAAGCCTAACGTTGCCTATGTAACAATGGTAATCCCGAGCCAAGCTTTAGTGTAACCTGTAGGATCGAGTCCTACAGCGTCCACTGGAGAAGGTGTAGAGACTAGACGGCAGATTTCCAACTGGAGTTTATACAAAGTCTGCCCGGGCAGACCTAACTCCAAGGAAAAAGGGATAGTCCAGCTTACAAACTCACCTCATAAGCGCACTCTGCTGCGCTTTGTGCGTGGGGTCACGAAAGTGATAGTGAGATGCATAACCGATTGGTCGGTGGTTCAATTCCACCCAGACCCACCAAATTATGGCTGTATGGCTGGTCACGTTAACAAAAAAATGTTATAATTTCGAGACACATTTAAAACCATAAAACAAAAATCAAAGTTATGAATAACACAAAAAAAGCTCATGCAAAACTGGGAACGGCTGCTTCTACCGCTATTTGCGGTAATGATATTATGAGTTCGGTACTGTATGTTTCGGGTATTGCTATTGGGGTATCGGGTGTTTATGCGCCTGCTATTTTGTTATTTATTGGGTTGGTGCTTTTACTGTATAAAGGCGTTTATCGTGAAGTTGTAGAAGCTCTTCCTATTAATGGAGGCGCGTATAATGCGCTTTTAAATGGTACGACCAAGGATGTGGCAGCAACAGCGGGTGTTCTTACTATTTTATCCTATGTCGCGACCTGTGTGATTTCTGGAAAAACGGCTGTGGAATACCTTCATACCGTCGTTGAAATTCCTGTTATTCCTATTACTATTGGTGTGTTGGCTGTTTTTGCTATGTTGGTGATTTCTGGAGTGAGAGATTCGGCAAAGGTTGCTATGGGTATTTTTTTCTTTCATTTACTGGTGCTCGTAGCCTTTGTCATACTGGGAGGCTGGTATATTTTTAACCATCCAACCTACTTTGCCCTTAATGTAGACCTTACGAAGGGTCTCCTTATGGATAAGACGCTTCTCATGTTGTTATTTTTAGGTTTCTCCTCTTCATTATTGGGTGTATCCGGCTTTGAGAGTTCGGCCAACTTTGTAGAAGAACAGGAAAAAGGCGTTTTTAAAAAGACGCTGAGAAATATGCTTTTAGGTGTAGTCATTTTTAACCCTTTGGTGGCGTTCATTTGCCTTGGTTTATCACCCATTCCTGATATTAAAGCTTTTTCAGATTTCTTACTTGCGGGTGAAGCAAAAATTGTTGGAGGTAGTATTTTCCAATATGTTGTAGTGTTCGATGCCTTCTTAGTTTTATGTGGAGCGGTTTTGACTAGTTTTATTGGTGTATCCGGACTTATGAACCGTATGGCGCTGGATGAGGCTTTGCCTCTTTGGTTTGCAAAGGTAAATAAAAAGGGCTCGTTCCCACGTATTATTACCTCTTTCTTTGTACTTTGTGTTTCTATTTTAATACTGACGAATGGGCAATTGAGTTCTTTGGCCGGGGTTTATGCCATCAGTTTTTTGGCTGTGATGAGTATGTTTGCTATCGGTAATATTATTCTTAAGGTTACGAGATCGGATCTTAAAAGGTTCTACTCTTTTCCTATTGTTTTTGTTGTACTTGCCTTCACGGCAACTTTTTTGGGGCTGATTGGAAACATTGTTTTAGATATAAAAAATCTATTTTTCTTTTTAATGTATTTTGTACCGGTTTTCCTTTTTGTGAGAGCGTATATTTACCGCGACTATATTGTTGCTTTTTTCACGAAGATAACGATTGATAGACCTCTGCTTCATCAGATTATTAATCTTATCTTTAGAAATATTGTAAAAGGGAAATATATCCTTTTTATTCATAAAGCGGATCGCCTTTTTAATACGCTAACGTATATTAATAATAATGAGGCGGGGCGGCATGTGCTGATTCTTCATTGTAAAGATGCAAATGATGCCATGAATAAAACGGTCTGGGAAGAGCTGCAAACGCTTGTTCCGATTTTGCCGAAAGCTGGCGTTTTTAGCCATTTAAAGTTGGATTTGGAGCAAATCGAAGGAGAGTTTAGTCCAGAAATTATTCATGCCGCCTCTAAAAAATATAATGTCCCAAAAAACCGTATTTTCATTGGGACGATTCATCATCATCACAAATTCGCTTACGAAGATTTGGGCGGGGTAAGGATTATTGTTTAGTCCTATTGTAATTCTACTGAACCATTTTTTGCAGCTCGCCGTTTTGGTAGAGTTCTTGCAGAATGTCGGAGCCGCCGATGAATTCGCCCTTGATGAAGATTTGGGGGATGGTTGGCCAGGAGGTGTAGTCTTTGATGGCTTGGCGGATTTCGGGATCTTTTAAAACGTCGAAGCTTTTGAATTCAACTTTGAGCTCTTTTAGAATATTGGCGGTTAGGGCGGAAAAGCCGCATTGTGGAGCATCTGGCTCCCCTTTCATGAAGACAAAGATGTTGCTGCTGTTAATAAGGTCGGTGATTTGTTGTTTGGAATCGGTCATTTAATTAAAAATTAAGAATTAAGGATTAATAATTTTTGGAGGTTACTTTGGTATGGTTTTGAGTTTGAGAGCGTGGAGTTCGCCGCTTTGGAGGAGGTCGCCTAAGACATCGTAAACTAAGCGGTGCTGCTGGACCAAGCTTAAGCCTTTAAAGCGGCTTGAACTGATTTCTAAGACAAAATGGACGCCGTCGTGTTTGTAGTCTCTAAAATCGAGTTCCGCGTCGGGGAAGGCTGTTTTGAGTTTAGTTTGGATGGTGGTGGTGAGATCTGGCATGGGTTGGATTAAAATTTTATAAGGAGGCCTAAAGTGAAAGAGCAAAGGTTAAGGAGAAAAGAAAAAAGGAAGGCTTTTTGATAGTTTATACGAAAGACAAAAAGGTAGAAAAAACCTTCCATGAGCCAAACCCATACCTCGCTTACAGCAATATACCACAAGCGCTCATGTAAAAAATATGGCCAGATAAACCAAACATAGGGCAACGTCATGAATGAAGCTGCTGCAATATAAAGATATGATTTCCACTTATTTATAGGAAAGCTGAAATATTTTGGGAAGATTTTTATGGCGATCCATCCTGTAAATATTTCAGCTACAATGGTTAAAGCAAGGGCTTGAAGAAAGTAAACTTCGTAGGACATCGGGCAATAAACTATAAACCAATAGTTATATTATAGGCTATTTGAGCCATTTCTCCACGGGTCATTTGATGGTCAAAACTGGTGACGGTGGATGGAACAACTTTTAGAGCCTTTAAAGCATCATCATAAGCTTGATACCAGGGTTCATCGCCTTGTGGAGCGATAGAAATGGTAAAAGCTTTCACTATAATTTTTGCCGCCTCAGCATAATTTATATTTTGTGATGGACGGAAAGTTCCATCACTATACCCTTGAACAAGCGATGTGGCTGCAGCCATATTTACATAATCGGCATACCAGGCATCTTTTACATTAAGTGGAACATCCTTAAAAGGAGCAACTACCTGGTCGTAAACGGTTGGAATTGGCTCACGCGTAAGAGTTCCAGCGCTATAGCCGGCTTCCATTAAAATTTTGGTGAATTCAGCACGGTTGATGGTACTGTTTGGCTTAAAACTCCCATCGGTATAGCCGCTGACAATGCCTTTATTTTTTAAATAGGTAAGGGCTGTAAGGTATGGGCTATCCTGTGCAATGTCATTAAAAGGTATCGTACCTTGATCTTCTAAAGATGCAGCAATTTCATTATCAAGACCTTCAATTGCTACCGGGAAATAATCTGAAACCATTAGATTTGTTTCAGATGATGTGAGGGAGATTTTGAGGGTTTTGGCGCTATTATCAATACCTTGAATGAGGTAATTGTAATGTTCATATTCAGTTTTATCATCTAAGGCGACTAATTTAGGGGTTGTTTTTATTTCCTTATCCGCAGCGTAAGCATATTGATCTTCTGAAGGTTCGTAGCCACTGGTTTGTGAACTTTGAAGATAGTGATCGGTATTTACGGCAAAAAGTTTGACGGTGTTGAATTTATAACTTGCGGCAATACAGTCGTCCTCTTTCACGGTTTTTATTGATTTTACTTCACCACTGGGCATTTTTTCTTCAACTAAAAAAGTTAGCTTTGGAAAATTAGCTATGCCTCCCAGATAGGTGCAGACAGGTATAGATTTTTGGTCAGAGGGAATTATGTCCGCAAAAGCAAACTGTGCGCTAAAAATATTAAAAACTATGGCACCAACAAGAAGATATTTTTTCATAGAGTTCATGAAAGTTAAAAAATTAGTATGTTTGCTTTATACAATACATTGGTGGCGATGGTATTACATTACACCTTCAATCTACAAAAGTAGAGTGGCGGTACTGGATTTCACCATAAGCTTTGTTTATACTCGGTTTGTAAAGTTGTAAAGGGAGCTGGATAATTATCTTTTATTATGAAGCAAGCGCCTTCAACACAAACTGAGCAGATGAGCTCTTCGTCTATTAAAAGCCATGTGCGGACAGAGCAAACTTCGAATATGGCCGATGAGGCTTATTTGAGTTTAGTGCGTGAGGTTCTGGAACAAGGAGTACAAAAAGCTGATCGCACCGGTACGGGAACCATTTCCATTTTTGGGGCGCAACGCAAGTATGATCTGCGCCAAGGTTTTCCTCTGCTTACGACTAAAAAGGTGAAGTTTGATGGTGTATTGCGCGAACTTTTATGGTTTCTGAAAGGATCGACCAATATTAATGATGAACTAAAAGCGTATACGCCCATTTGGAATGCCTGGGCCGATGAGAACGGGGAGCTTGGTCCGATTTATGGTTATCAATGGCGAAAATGGGAGAAGTTTACAAAGGATCAAGCGGAGCAAAACGGTGCTACTTCTGCCCGGGCAGAGCTCGGCTACAAAAAAACGCACGTTGATCAGATTCAGCAGGCGATCGATATGATTAAAACCAATCCTGATTCACGACGGATTATTGTTTCGGCCTGGAACGTAGCGGATATTGAAAAGATGAAATTGCCTCCGTGCCATGCGTTTTTTCAGTTTTATGTGGTGAAGGCTCCGGGTGCGGCGCGCGGGCGGCTGGATTTGCAGCTTTATCAGCGCAGTGCGGATATTGCGCTGGGGGTTCCTTATAATATTGCCAGTTATGCCGCGCTTTTAATGATGGTAGCGCAGGAATGCAATTTGGAACCGGGAATTTTTGTGCATACTTTAGGTGATGCCCATATTTATCTGAACCATGTTGAGGGGTTGAAAGAGCAGTTAACGCATACATCTTTCGCTTTGCCAACTTTGCGAATTGCGAAAAAACCTTTTTGGGATTTACAGTATGAAGATTTTACGCTGGAAAATTACGAGCACCATCCGTTTATTAAGTTTGCGGTGGCGGTGTAGAGTTTACTTAATAATTAATGATTAAGAATTAAGAATTTTTGTCCGGGCGAAAATAAAAATGGTGAATAAATTATTTATACAACCTCATGGATTTTAGCCTTATTGCTGCAGCTGATGAAGAAATGGGGATTGGTAAAGAAAACGGTCTTCCTTGGCGATTGAAGGGTGATTTGAAGTATTTCTCAGAGGTTACGACGGGGAGTCTTGAGTTGCACGTGCAACCCGATCTCAAACAAAATGCTGTTATTATGGGGCGCAAAACTTGGGAATCGTTACCAGAAAAATCGAAACCATTAAAGGGACGGCTGAATGTTGTTTTGACGCGCGGAGAAATAAATTTACCGGAAGGTGTTTTACGAGCGGCCTCTTTTGAAGAAGCCTTAAAGATGATGGAAGCGCGAACCGATGTGGGGCAGGTTTTTGTGATTGGAGGAGCCAATGTTTTTGCGCAGACGATTGATCATCCCAACTTACAAAAAATTTACCTAACGCGAGTTTTTGGCAAGTTTGAGTGCGATACTTTTTTCCCGAAAATGGGAGTAGAGTTTACGTGTACTTCTGAAGCGGCAATACACGAAGAAAAAGGCATACGATATAAGTTTTTGGTGTACGAAAAGATTATCTAGGCTAAGCTATAGCGGTGCTCCCACTATTTTTACCGGTATGATATTTTTTCAAAGCCTGTGCATATTCCGTGTTTTTTGCCGTACCGGCAGGAGCTCCATTATAGATTTGTGCGAACTTTATGTAATCACTTTGTTGAGCAGCCTTAAGTAACGTCGTATTATTTTCGATAAATTTAAACATGGCGGCGGTTTGTTCGGCTTCTCCTCCTCCCTGGAGAGAAAAATGTTGGTACATATCTTCAGCGGATTTATAGCCTAAAGTTTCGGCATTAAACCCCATAATTTGCCCTGCCCCCATACTGATGGCTTTATAAGCAGCCTCTGGGTTTATTTCTAAAGCTTTGCGGAAACACCCATATTCACCACCTTGTCCTCCTTCGCAGCTAACGCCGGCTACCGATCTTCCATTAATTTTATCTGCTCCCCAGGATCCCGCGATATCACTTTTTCCCTGTATGCCCAAAAACTTATTAAAGACGTGAGGTTCAAATCGAATGGTTACAAGGCCATTTTCGATACCTTTTTTAGCTGCTTCTACACGCATGATGGCGATAGCAAAACCTGGATCAATCTTTAATCGTTCCGCTTCATTACGGATAACATCATCCATGGTTCTATTATTGCTTATATCGGGAGCATTATTATTGCTTTGTGAAGTGGGTGCTCTTAAGAAACATTTAACTTTACGAAGGACTTTTTCGCCGGTTTTTGGATCAACATAGTAGCGAGTTAAGGGTCTTTCGATTGGGCCATTGAGGCTTACACCATCGTTATCTACTGCCATGTCAGGCCCTGTTACGATACCTATATGTTCATGGCCAGGGCGCGTGCCACCACTGGGCAAAACGGTTGGGGGTAATTTTTCCCAAATCACAACATCGCCGGGTTGATGTTCACCTTCTGGAATTTCACTCCAACCTTTATGTCTCAATTCATTTTCTACCGTAACAACAGCTTTGACACCATCAGTTTCAAGATAACCAGCATCTTTTAAGATTCTGCTGGCGACCCAGGCACAGCCCACTTTGCCTCCCCTCAAATCAGTAACATTGGCAAAATCTTCTCGAAACATGTTTTTGCCATTGCGACTTGCATCTGCATAATTTTTGGCAATACCTACAAGTCTGCTGGCTTGTTCTATAGCTTCTCGGGGTCTTAATAGGCCGGGTGAATTGTCTTGTGGGAGTTGATCTGGGGTGCTTACATAGTGCGAAGGATTTGATGCGGTTTGCGGCATTGTTGTCCTGTCCACAAAACCCAGCGCAGAACTAGGATTTTGGGTGGGCTGGGCTGTTCCGCCTGCAGGCTGTCTGCCAAGCATTCCTAAGGTCAATTCCCGGGAAAGTGCGGCAAGTTGGGTTTGTGTTTTTCCGTAAACTTCCTGAGGTGATCTTGGCTTTTCGGCTAGAGAGCGATCATCTTGATACTCTTTTTCGGCGCTTTCTGTAGCAGATTCTTGCATAGACCCCTCATCGTAAACTTTTCTGGTTTGATCTTCGATTTCTTGAGGAGAGAGCTCTTTTTCTTCTAAAATGACAATTTTATAGCCGGTGTGTACTGGAACATAATCAAAAACTGGAGAGCCGCTTTGAGGATGTAATTTAGCATCATTGTAATAACCAATACGGTGAGTGGAT
>CAYMDR010000051.1:0-3349 GCA_964389195.1 uncultured Candidatus Peribacteria bacterium
AATTCACCAACCTTTTGGCTTTAAGATGGTGGCCTATGCCAAATGCTTTTAATGTGCAGGCGGCTAAGGGTATGGCAGGAAATGAGTGGGCGGAGCCTTTGGCTTTTTTGCTGCGGCCGCAAACTTTGGAGGATTTTTTTGGTCAGGAGGAGCTGGTTGGCGAGGGCAAGATGCTGCGCGAATTGATTAAGCAGGATAAGCTGCATTCGGTGATTTTTTATGGGCCGCCGGGGTGTGGTAAGACTACTTTGGCGAATATTGTGGCGCATGAATCGGCGGCGGAGTTTGGCGTTATTAGTGCGGTTACAAGCGGTGTGCCGGAAATTAGGAAAGTGGTGCAAATGGCTAAGGAGCATAAAAAAATGGGGCAGCGCACTGTGCTGTTTGTGGATGAAATTCATAGGTTTAGTAAATCACAGCAGGATGCGCTTTTGCCGCATGTGGAAGATGGCACGGTGACTTTGATTGGTGCGACTACGGAAAATCCTTCTTTTGAAGTCATTTCGGCTTTGCTCAGCCGTTCGCAGGTTTTTGTGTTTAAGGCGTTGGGTGAGGATGCGTTGAAGGCGATTTTGAATAGGGCACTTGTGAAGGTGGGGGAGATGTGTGCTGGTGATGTGGCGGATGCGGGTGATGTGACGGGTGGTGGCGGTGCGGGTGCGGCTGGCGAAATTACCATGGCTGAAGACGGTAAAGATTTTTTGGTGCAGTTTGCTAATGGGGATGCGCGGAATTTGTTAAATAATTTGGAGATTGTGCTGAAACTGGTACCACAGGGGCGCGCGCGGGATGTCGGTGAATCGCAAACCGGTGTGCGCGCCGGGGCTCTGCCACAAGCCGGTGGTGCGTCGCAATCACCAATCTCTTTAGAAGATATTCAGAAAATTTTGCAGCGCAAAAATCTGCGCTATGACAAAAAAGGGGAGGAGCATTACAATATTATTTCGGCTCTGCACAAAAGTATGCGCGATAGTGATCCTGACGGCGCGCTCTACTGGATGGGTCGGATGTTGGAAGGAGGAGAGGACCCTTTATATATCGCACGGCGCTTAATTCGTTTTGCTAGCGAAGATATCGGTATGGCCGACCCGCATGCGCTGCTGGTGGCTGTTGCTGCGAAGGATGCTTGCCATTTTAACGGTATGCCGGAATGCGCGGTGAATCTGGCCCAAGCGGTGGTGCACTTAAGTATGGCTCCTAAAAGTAACGCGCTTTATGTGGGCTACGGCGCGGTGCAATCAGATATCGCTAAACATGGAAATTTGGAAGTGCCTTTGCATATTCGCAACGCTCCAACTAAATTAATGAAAGAATGGGGTTACGGTAAAGGCTATAAGTACGCGCACAATTTTGAAGATGCTAATGTGGAGCAAGAACATTTACCCGATGAGCTTAAAGGCCGCCGCTATTATGAACCGACCGATCATGGTATCGAGGCAAAAATTAAAGAGCGTTTGGATCATCGTCGTCAATCGTCGAAAAAAATAACATGAAAAAATTTACCCGCGCGCAATTCGAAAAACCGCTCTATGCTTGGTATGCTCAGTATGGTCGTGATCTGCCGTGGCGGAAAACAAAAGATCCGTATGCGATTTGGGTTGCGGAAATTATGCTTCAGCAAACGCAGGTGGAAAGAGTGAAAGCTTTTTATAAAAAGTTTTTGGAAAAATTTCCTACGGTATATTCGCTTGCCGATGCCAGTTGGGAAGAGGTTCTGGAATATTGGCGAGGGCTTGGGTATTATCGTCGTGCTAGGAATTTGCATAAGGCGGCACAGGTGGTTGTTGAAAAATACAATGGTAAGTTTCCTGACGATTTTAAAGCGTTACAGGAGTTGCCCGGCATTGGTACTTATACGGCTGCGGCGATTGCCAGTTTTGCTTTTGGACAAGATGTGCCGGCGCTTGATACTAATTTGCATAAAGTTTTTCGGCATGTGGTTGGGGTTGAGGAGTGGCCTTGTTTAAAGCCGGCGGAGCAGTTTGCTTTTGCACAGAACTTAATCAGCAAAGGTAAAGGCGCGCAATTTAACCATGCCTTAATGGATGTGGCGGCATCTGGGGTTTTAGATAATGTTTTGCAGCATGAACTTTGTCCTTTTAAAAGTTTTTGTCACGGGGTGATGCAACCAGCAAAATTAATAGTAAGGGATCAGGCTCGTTTGAAAAATGAGAACGTAATAAAAGTGGCAGCGGGGGTGGTGATTCACCAAGGGAAAGTGCTTATTTGTAAGCGGCCTTTACATAAACCCTTAGGTGGATTATGGGAGTTTCCCGGCGGTAAATTGGAAGCTAATGAAGATGAAAGAAAATGTTTAAAGCGTGAACTGATGGAGGAGTTGGGGATTGAGGTTTCTGTTCGTCCCCACTTTTTTAAAACGATGACGCAGCATAAAGGACAACAGATTTTGATTTCCTTTCATCGCTGTTCCCTTTTATTAGGCGAGACAAAGGCGCTAGAGGTAGATGAATTTTTGTGGGTTACTCCTCCGCAGCTTTTTGATTTCAAATTTCTGAAGGCTAATGAAGAGGTTATGCGGATTTTACATAAGAAAAAAGCTATGTTTTTGTCATAGCCTTTTTCGAGATCAGTAATGTATTACTTAATCGTTGATACCGTTTTTAAGATATCCATAAGCTGTTGTTCGCCATTTGGATTAACAGCTTTGTTATAACTAAATAATAGTAAGCCTGGTATAGCATCTGTTCCTATTTGTATGATGATATCATTAGGATCTACAATTGTATTGTCTTCTGGGGCAAATTTGGCAAAATTTTCATCAGGACTATTAAAAAATAGAGTGAATTTTAAACCTTGTGGATTAACGTATTCTTCACTCTTTTTTATTTCTTTCCATCCCATACCTACATCTCCGGATGTGAAGTCATATTGGAGATTTAAATTTGTTCCTCCCCATGGTGGGTCTTTTTCATCGTTTGCCGTGATAATAACACCGTTTTTGTTGATAACTTCCCATGAAGCTGGATACTCTAAGGAGAAATTATGTTCTTCTGAAGAATAAATATTGGTGTCTGTAGAAGCTACTTCAGTAGAAATTTGAGTATTTTCCTCTATTTGTTGACTTGGTTGTTCAGAAACCACGTCAGAGTTTTGAGTGCAACCGCCTAAAATCACAAGACTTATGAGTGTAGCTGCAAAAGTTAAGTTAATAGGTTTCATGTTTTTAAATAAAAAATATAGGAAGGTGGTAACCATGCATACAGCAAAAGTATTACAAAAGCTCTTTTAGCTTCTTCAACACTTTATTGCTATGCCTGCTTGAGGGCAGGCGCGGATTTGCTGCGCAAATCTGGTAGCGCCAAAGATTCTACTTATTTTATTTTTATCT
>CAYMDR010000051.1:3359-8286 GCA_964389195.1 uncultured Candidatus Peribacteria bacterium
AAGGGGAATTGAACCCCTGTTTACAGGATGAAAACCTGTTGTCCTAACCACTAGACGATGGGACCATGTCGCTTGCCCCACTACAACCTTCGTATCCCCGCTCCGGCGGGGCTTCTTCGGTTTACGTGGGCCGCTCCTTTCCCAAAAATGTTCAGTCGCGCTGCTCCTTAGACCATTTTTGGGGCTCCGTTTTTTTTGTTAACGGGCTTGCAAAAGTATAGCTATTCGCTTGTTAAAGTCAATTCTACTCTTTAGGTTCTATGTACTCGGGGTTTTCGGGCTTTTGCATTGCTTTTATAATGGGGCTTTCCTCTATTTTTTGGTAGGAAATAGCGTCGATAATTTTATTGAGGAGTTCGTGGTTTAGATCCATAAGATCCTTCTTTTTTTCTTGTTCTTGCTGAAGGATATTACCTTTTTGGTAAGTTTGGCTGGTATTTAGTAGGAAAACGATGCTAAGAACTACGATTAAGGAAAGTAAGGTAAAAATTAAAAGGAAAATGCTTCGCTTTATCTCTTGTGATAGCGATTTTTTTTTAGTGATAATTCTGCCTTGGCGGACTAATTCTACAAGTTTATTAGAAGCCATATTCTACTATTTTAGGGGGCAATTCATCGGTATTGGTATCTTTGCTTTCAGGGCTTTTAATGACCTCAAATTCAACGGTGATAATGCCGGTTCCTGCTGGAGCTAGGGCTTCAAAAGCGGAACGTGAAAGGTCTAAATCGATGCCGCGTGGGTAAGGGCCACGATCGTTTACTACCACATCTACCGACTTGCCATTGCTGAGGGAGGTAACGTGGAGAAGCGTTCCAAAAGGGAGGGTTTTATGGGCAGTCGTAAATTGGCGTGGCTCATAAGGTTCGCCGGAGGCGGTGCGAGTTTTTGCCATGAAGTCTGCGTACCAGGTTGCTCGTGCGAATCTTGATCCCTTTGCACTTTTGATAAGGCGATAGATAAGTTGAGCAAAAGTTCCGCGGGTGAGTGAAGCATCGCTTTGTAGGGATCCGTCGCTGCGGCTTTCCAAGAAGAGTGTCCGTTCTTTGGCTACTTGGGCATAAGGAGCAGCCCAAGCATCAATAGGAACATCGCTATAAGGTGGCGTAAGGACTTCGGTAGGTAAAGTGTCTCCTTCTTGAAGAAGTACCATTTTAAGGCCTTCTGCTACTTTTAAAGCTTTTTCGGGATGAAAAAGTTGGTCAGGATAGCCATGTACAAGGCCGTTGCCCCAGGCATCCTCAACATCTTTGTAAAACCAGTCCTCTTTTTTAACGTCTGCAAAACTAAGTGGTTCTTCTTGGATTTTAGCTCCTTCCCTTTTGATAGCCTTGCTAAGGATTGCTAAGGCCTCGGCTCTATTGATCTCTTTGTCAGGTTGAAAACTGCCATCTTCATAGCCGTTGATGAGGCCTTGCTCTTTGAGGTATTTAAGGGTGGTAAAATAGGGACTGCCGCTGGACACATCGCTAAAGATGGCTTCCTCTGCGTGAGTAACTGGGGAAAAATTTAGACTTAGTACAAGTATTAAAACCAAACTTAGGGAATCTCTATAACGCATGGTTTTTAGGTTTGATGGTTAAATATCGTAAGTCGCCTTCACCTACTGATTCAGTTTGGATGTCATTAAATTGCTCTTTGGTCAGGTGCAGATGAATGAGGCGACGGAAATAGGCTGACATGGGTGGTAAAGGCTGTACGCTTTGAGTTTTTCTTACCATATCAACTTTTCTTTCGGCAAGTTTAATAACATTATCCTCTTGACGTTTGCGGTAGTCATCTACGTCTACAATAATGTTGCATTGCTCCTCGCGCTCCATATTTTCTTGGGCTTTTTCTTGTTTTTTCCAAATAATAATACGTAAAATATTTTGTAAGGCGTAAATATTCTCACCATGATGACCAATCATCAAGCTTGGTTCTTCACTTTCGATATTGACGCGGTAGGTATTTTCATCGCGTTTTTCGATGCGAATTTTGCGAAAAGGTGTTGAGAGTTTAGCGAGTAATTCTTCAAGTGTTTCCTGGATAAGTGTGTCCATAAAATTATTTTAAAGGGTAGTTATTTTTTAGTGGATAAAACCTCGACTTTGCCTTTTTCTTCTTCTACTTGTTTATTCACGATAAGTTGCTGTACGATGCCATATACGGTCGACATAATCCAATAAAGGCCTACGCCGGCAGGAACCGAAGCTGTAAAAACGGCAATCATGACCGGCATGATATATACCATCATTTGGTTGGCCATTTCCATTTCACTTTTTTGTTCTTTCTTTGATCCGCTGTTGGTAAGCTTGGCCTTTTTGATCATCGTTAATTTCATTTGTAAAAACTGCAATCCTCCCACGAGAAGAGGCAATATTAATTGGTTGGCTTTGGTTAGATCCAAAATGCCCAAAAAGTTAACATTAACATTTGCTAAGGAAAAGTTTTTTAAATTACCGTAAAGTAGGTAAGCATTATCAGGGTTTAAACCGCTTTTGATAACGTAAAAAAGGGCAATAAGTACCGGAAATTGGATAAGCATAGGTAAGCAACTGCCGAGAGGGTTTACTTTATGCTCTTTCCAGATTTGCATGGTTTCTTTGGCAATCATTTCTTGATTGTCTTTGTGTTTTTCGCGAATAGTCTTAAGCTTTGGTTGAATTTCTTGTAACTTTCGTTGAGACTTTAAGGCTTTCTGTGAAGGAAATAATAGAATGCTTCGGATGATAATCGTCAAAATAATAATGGCAAAACCAAAGTCGTTGTATGGAAGAATTGAGGTTAAAAAGATGAGTGTATTGTAGATTGGTTGATAAAAAACACTTGCCCAGAATTTACCGAATAGGCCTTGAGGTTTTACTTCAAACTCTAATGATTCGATGGTTTTGGTAGCCGGTTTACCTTTTTCTTGCCAATTGAGAGTTACGGCAATTTTATAGCGACCTAATTCGTTAAATAAAGCGTGGTTCCAGTCATTATAGCTGATTACATGTTCGGTTTTAGGTTCTATGGTAATAAAAGCGTCCTCAGGTTTTGTAGCTGTACATGGTATGTTTGCGGCATTGGTCTCTTGTTTCCAGGTGTTATCTATATAGGTGTAGACATCTAAAGGTTCGTTGGGGCATTCATTGGGGATAGTAATTGCTTGGTCGGTATTGTTTCGTAGCGTAGCTGTTACCAATTCATGCTGGCTATACTCCTGCTTTGCGGTTTTAAGACTAAAATCACTAAGTTCTTCGGGAGGGGTATTTCTATTTTGAGTGAAAAAGTTTACTAACAGATATGCTAATAAACCTATGGTAATAAAATTAAGGATGTTTTTTTTATTCATGAGTGAAGATGGTTTATGTCCTGAAATATTTTAAGAATTAGGTCTTTTAATTCTGGATATTTAAGGGTGGTAATAGGTAGTTTAGTTATCACCATAAGATCCACAGGTTTATGTAAGAGGTGATAGTTGAGGCGGATGATCTCGTAAATTTGGCGGCGCAGCCTATTTCTCTTAACAGCGCTGCTATAGATTTTGGTGCTCACTGTAACGCCAAAATGACTAGTAAGATTTTTGGTCTGGAGTAGCTTAAGGGCGAAATAGTTGTTTCCCAGTCTTTTACCTTTTTGCAAAACGTAAGTAACGCGGGATGTGGTGAGACGTAAGTTTTTAGAGATCATAAGTAAAGCCCCGTAGACAGTATTACTTTCTACTTTTCATCGCTTACGGTGAGTTTTTTGCGACCTCTGGCTCGGCGGCGGCTTAATACTTTGCGTCCGGTGGCCGTAGCGTTCCTGCTTCTAAAACCATGAGTTTTAGCTCGCTTTCTTTTTTTGAGCTTGCTGAGCATAAATGGGTATTTTTAATTATAAGTTATTTTTGCTTATAGTTTGCTGGTAAACACGCTTTATTCAACTGCATGTTTCGCCAAAAAGCTTCAAGAGCATAGCTTTTGTCGTTAGACGTGTCAAATGACTCTTTTTTTGCTTAAATCTTGGTATAGAGCTTCGAGTTGATCAACATAGGCTTCAACAGAAAATAACTTAGCTATTTCAAGGCTTTTTTGTTCGAATTGCTGGCGAAGTTTTTGGTTTTTAATAATTTTTATTAAGGCTTGAGCAAGGGCTTCTGGGTTTTTGCTCGTTAGTAATCCATTTTCGTTGTTTTGGATAGTTGCTTGATAAGCTTCGTCGTGAATGGCTACTAGACTTTTTCCGCAGGCGAGTGCCTCAATAACTACCGTGGGAAAGGTGTCCGTATCGGAGGTAAAAAGTGCTACTGTTGCAGCTTTATTAGCACTTATGACCATTTCATCATTGACCATGCCGGTAATGAAGGCTTTGGAGGTTATTTGGTATTGTTCTATCAGTTTTTCCATTTGCTTTTTTAAAATGCCGTCACCAACAATGGCTAATTTGGCGTTAGGAATAGTTTTTAATACATAGGTAAAGGCTTCAATAGCTATATCAATATTTTTACCTCGATCGATTCTGCTCACTAATACGATAAGAGGATCATCTTTTTTAAGTTTAAAACTTTTTAGAAATAGGTCTGCTTTTACGGTTGCTGTTTTTTTTAGATCAATACCATTATGGATCATGGTAATGGGTTGCTTTATGCCTGCCTTTTTTAAAGTGGTAATGCCCTTGGGTGAATTAGCTATAATTGCGTTGTGCTTACTAAAATAGAGACGGGTGATGAGATGAGTAAGTGGATCCATTAAAGCAGCAATAGGTATGGAAATATTGCGTAAATATTCATGAAAAAAGGTATGGAGGGTAATAACTTTAGGAATACCCCCTTTCTTGCCGATGCGTAACCCTAAGAATCCTACTAAAAAGCCATGGTTGTGGATAATATCTATTTTTTTATCGAGAATGTACTTTTCGATCTTGCGGTTAAAAGGTATCAGTAAGCGATCGTATGGTCTTAGGAAAAAAGGGATAGCTGGTATT
>CAYMDR010000052.1:0-2564 GCA_964389195.1 uncultured Candidatus Peribacteria bacterium
TGAAGTATTCAAGAATCGTAAAGCCTTCTTTAAGGTTGGATTTAATTGGTAATTCAATCGTTTTACCGGCAGGATTGGCTACTAAGCCTTTTACTCCACAAAGCTGTGTAATCTGTCCCCAGTTACCACGGGCACCGGAGTTAATCATGTAGTGAAGGTCGTTTTCCTCATGAATCGATTTGATCATGGCGGAGGTGATTTCAGATTTAGTCTTGGACCAAACCTTAATGGTATGGCCGTAACGTTCATCATCGGTGATTAAACCTTTAGCAAAATATTCATTAATTTTTTTCACAGCCTCATTGCCACTTTCAATGATGGCAGGTTTTTCTTTAGGAATAATCATATCGGAAGCTGCGATCGACAAGCCTGAACGTGTAGCAAATACAAAGCCGATTCGTTTTAAATCATCACAGAGTATGGCGGTGCGTTCATTACCAAAGCGGGTGAAGCATTCTGCTACTAATTGTCCCAACTGTTTTTTGCTGATGGTTTCGTTGATATAGCGAAGACGTTTTGGAACGAAGCTGTTAAAGATCATTCTTCCTAAGGTTGTCTCTTTAAGTTCGCCATCGGTGCGGCTAATGATAGGAGCTTGAATATCTAAATGGCCAAGGCGGTAAGCGAGCATGGCTTCGTTGATGTCTGCAAAATTCATACCATCACCTTTGTTGCCTTTGGTCATTTTGGTGAGGTAGTAACAACCAAGTACCATATCCTGAGTTGGTGTTACGATTGGATCACCGGCGGATGGTTTGAGGAGGTTGTTGGAAGAAACCATTAAGGAGCCAGCCTCTTTTTGAGCTTGAGCGGAAAGTGGAACGTGAACGGCCATCTGATCACCATCAAAGTCGGCATTGAAAGCAGCACAAACCAAAGGATGAATTTGAATAGCTTTACCTTCTACTAACACCGGTTGAAAAGCTTGGATACCAAGACGATGCAAGGTAGGCGCACGGTTTAAGAGTACGTAGCGATCTTTAGTTACCTCTTCCAGAATATCCCATACCTCTTTTTTGCCGGCCTGGATTAATTTTTCAGCATTTTTAATATTGTGAGCGTAACCGTCACGGATCAGTTTTCCAATAACGAAAGGTTTGAAAAGTTCAAGAGCCATCGATTTTGGAAGACCACATTGATGAAGTCTGAGTTTTGGACCAACCACGATGACAGAACGTCCGGAATAATCCACACGTTTACCAAGCAAGTTCTGACGGAAGCGCCCTTGTTTACCTTTTAACATATCGGAGAGGGAACGGAGCTTGCGTTTGTCGCCGGAGTTGAAAACGGTTTTACCTTGGCGGGCGCTGTTATTTAACAGTGTATCAACCGCTTCCTGGAGCATACGTTTTTCATTGCGGCAAATAACTTCTGGAGCGCCAATCGCCATCAGCCTCTTGAGACGGTTGTTGCGGTTAATGACGCGGCGGTAGAGATCATTTAAATCAGAAGCGGCAAAACGGCCTCCATCAAGTTGTACCATCGGACGGAGATCCGGTGGGATAACTGGTAGAATGGTCATAATCATCCATTCAGCTTTAATGCCGGCTTTTTTTAGACTTCCGGCAAGCTTGATGCGTTTGATGATCTTCTTTTGCTTTTGTCCGGATGCTTTTTTGAGATCTTTTTCTAAAGCTTCAGTGAGTTTATCCAAGTCGATGTTTTGAATGATGGTGCGGATAGCCTCGGCACCGATACCGGCTTTGAAGATTTGGCCGAATCTCATGGACATATCGCGGTATTCAAGTTCAGAGAAAACCTTTCCAACTTTTAGGCTTTCTAGTTCGATTTTAGCGGTGCGGTGCTGTTCGTCCAGTTCTTCTAGTTTTTGAGAATATACTTTTTCGGCGTTGGCTGTAGTGTTTTTCTCCTCGTTTTTATCTTTTTTACCTTCCTCTACCTTCTTGGAGCTTTCATCTTGAAGTTTTTTGCGGATGCTTTTGTAATCGGTCATCAGTTGTTCTTTGGCCTCAACTTTAGCTTTTTCATCAAGTTCGGTAACAACATAAGCGGCAAAGTAGATAACTTGCTCAATGGCCTTGATGGGAAGATCTACTAAAAGGCCAATACGGCTTGGGGTTGAGCGTAGGAACCAAATGTGGCTAACTGGTACTGCTAATTTGATGTGAGCCATACGGTCGCGACGTACATTGGAACGGGTTACTTCAACGCCGCACTTTTCACAGACCACACCTTTATAGCGAATTCTTTTATATTTACCACAGTAACATTCCCAGTTCTTGGTAGGTCCAAAAATCTTTTCACAAAATAAACCGTCTCTTTCCGGTTTTTGAGTGCGGTAATTAATGGTTTCCGGTTTTTTTACTTCTCCGTGAGACCACGATAGGATTTCATCAGGTGACGCTACGGACACGGAAATAGCATCGAAATTATCCAGTGTGGTAGGGTTTTTATCCAAATTGTTCATAGAGGAGGATTAAATTAAATTTAATAAGTGTAGTAAGGGGCAGACGCGGGTCTCCGCTTCGGCCTATAGGCCAAGGTCTTTATCGATGTCGATGGCTTCAGCAGGTTTTGATGCTACGGGAGTTTCTTCAACTTTT
>CAYMDR010000052.1:2574-3965 GCA_964389195.1 uncultured Candidatus Peribacteria bacterium
ACAGGTTGTACTTTTGGAGCTTCACTTCTTTCAGGACTGGAGTGCTCTTCCATCATATGTCCTCCTTGTGCTCCGCCTTCTTCGGGAATGTAATCTTCGCCTTCACTTTCTCCTGCCTGACGTTTATCAAGCATTATTAAGTCTTGTACTACAATTTCGGTGCGGAATTTTTTAACGCCCTCTGGTGTGTCCCAACTGCGTGTTTTTAGGTAGCCTTCTACGTAAACGAGTTTACCTTTTTTAAGGTATCTATCGCAAATGTCGGCAAGTTTAGCCCATGCTACTAAGTCATGATATTCCGTCATGCTCTGTTTGCGGCCATCGCGAGTAACCCATTCCCGATTGGTAGCAATACTAAAGGTTACAACAGTTTGGCTATTTTGAGTTTGTTTTGTTTCAGGATCACGAGTGAGGTTTCCGATGAGAATAACTTTGTTAACGCTTCGCATAGGGTAATTTTAGGGATAAGGGGATTAGGTGTTTCGCTTGCGCGAAACGGTTTATTGCTAGGCCTGCTTGGGGCAGGGTCCCATGTTCTTCATGATGACACCTCGGTCGCCCGTTCTGCGGAGCGACACTGCGCCTGAACGTAGCCTTAGCTCGGCGCGCGCACTTCGTGCGTGTTAAAGCTCCTCTTCTTCCAGGGCTTTTAGAGTTTCATCGTCCGGTTCGGCATCAAGTTCTTCTACCGGAGTGGTTGCCAATTCTGCGGCTTCCGCTTCTGCTTCGTCAGTTTTTTCTTCCATTTCTAATTCATCGGCATCGCTGATAGTTAAGTCGGCAGTGTCTGATAGGGGAGCTATCTCTTCCTCTTTTAATAGTTTTTCTACTTCAGGGTCGATATCGGTTTGAGCATCGGCATCTTCTTTTAAGATGGCGGTCTCTTCGGCGATAGTTTGTTCTAGGGTGTATTCATCTTCCTCATGGAGTAGACGCGCTTTTTCGGTTGCCAATAGTTTAACGCTTAAGCCTAAACTTTGAAGCTCTTTTACCAATACGTTAAAGGATTCGGGAGTTCGAGGTTTGCGAATGGCTTCGCCTTTTACGATGGATTCATAAGCTTTAGCACGGCCATAAACATCATCGGATTTAATTGTTAACATTTCTTGTAAAGTGTGTGCAGCCCCATAAGCTTCAAGCGCCCATACCTCCATTTCACCAAAACGCTGACCACCATGTTGAGCTTTACCTCCAAGAGGCTGTTGAGTAACCAAAGAGTAAGGACCAACGGAACGTGCGTGGATCTTGTCTTCAATCAAATGGCTTAACTTCATGATGTAGGTAATACCAACTGTTGTTTTACGATCAAATGGTTCACCAGAAAGACCATCATAGAGTTGAATCTTACCTTCTACTGGCAAGTTAGCATCTTTAAGCATTTGAGCAATTTG
>CAYMDR010000052.1:3975-4220 GCA_964389195.1 uncultured Candidatus Peribacteria bacterium
TAATACCGTTCAAGGCAGGGGTTGCTACTTTCATACCCATGGTTTTTGCTGCCCATCCTGCATGTGTTTCTAAAATTTGTCCGATATTCATACGACTGGATACACCAAGTGGGTTTAAGACTACATCCACTGGCGTTCCATCGGGAAGGAATGGCATATCTTCACGAGGTACAATAATGGAGATAACACCTTTATTTCCATGGCGGCCTGCCACTTTATCCCCAATGGAGATTTTACGGGTCTGG
>CAYMDR010000052.1:4238-7463 GCA_964389195.1 uncultured Candidatus Peribacteria bacterium
TTGTTGATTGACGCCGGTGGAAAGTTCATCGCCATTTTTACGTGAGAAAACCTGTACTCCCACAACTTTTCCACCTTCTCCACCTGGGAGGCGAAGCGAGGTATCTTTTACATCGCGAGCTTTGTCTCCAAAGATGGCGCGGAGTAATCTTTCTTCAGCGGTTAGTTCGGTTTCGCCTTTTGGCGTAATTTTTCCTACAAGAATGTCGCCTTCATGGACGCTGGCACCAAGGCGTACAACACCTAGTTCATCTAGATCTTTGAGTCTTACTTCACCTACATTGGGAATATCACGAGTGATAATTTCTGGCCCGAGTTTTGTGTCGCGAACATCCATGGTAAAGGTCTCGATATGCACGGAATCAAAAACACCTTTCTTCACAACATCATCAGAGATAATAACGGCATCTTCAAAGTTGAAACCTTGCCATGACATATAAGCTACAAGTAAATTTCTTCCAAGTGCGAGTTCACCGTTTTCAGTTGCTGCACCATCGGCAAGTACATCACCACGGCCGAGGCGTTGGCCTTTAACGACACGAGCACGTTGGTGAATACAGGTTCCTTGGTTGCTTCTTTCATAATTTAGGAGTTTGTACGTAGCTTTTTTACCGTTGTCATAAATAACAACGATCTGGCTTGCATCGACAAAAGAGACGATACCATTGTCTTCTGCCAAGAGCACTTGTCCTGAACTTTTTGCTACGAGTTCCTCCATACCGGTACCAACGATAGGAGATTGAGGAACAACCAGTGATACGGCTTGACGTTGCATGTTTGAACCCATGGAGGCACGAGTATTATCGTCATGTTCCAAGAAGGGAATCAAACCGGTAGTCTCTGAAATAATCTGTTTTGGTGATACATCGATGTGGGTTATGTCGCTAGCAGGGATGGTATTTGGCTCACCATTAATACGAGCGGATACCATGGTTTCCATAATTTCACCTTTTTCATTCAAGGGAGTATTAGCCTGGGCGATAACGAGATCACGTTCTTCGTCAGCATCGTAATAACGTATATTTTGAGTGATGTAAGGTGCTACAGCAATTTTTTCAAGTGGCAATCCCTCGATCTCTTTTGCGGATTTTTCGTCGATCACTGCCCCATTTTTTACTACTACTTTTTTCGTTTTTGGATTGATGACATCTTCTGCTGTTTTATGCCCAACGAGAGCTTTCGCTTTGTTATCTATGGTATGGGCTATTTCACGGAAAGGGGTTTCAATGAAACCGTATTTATTTACGCGAGCATAGGTTGCAAGATGGACGACGAGACCAATGTTTGGACCTTCAGGAGTGGAAATAGGGCAGATTCTTCCGTAGTGAGAGGTATGTACATCACGAACATCAAAAGATGCACGTTCACGGGAAAGACCACCTGGCCCCATGGCGGAAAGACGACGTTTATGGGCAAGTTCCGCAAGAGGGTTGGTTTGATCCATAAACTGTGACAATTGGGAGCTCGCAAAGAATTCACGAAGTGCCGCAGTAATTGGACGTGAGTTGATAAGTTGGGTCGGTGTCGCAGTTTCAAGATCCATTACGGTCATACGGTCTTTGGGAATACGGTCGGTACGGAGTAAACCTACACGGAATTTATTTTGTACTAATTCACCTACGGCACGAATGCGACGATTGGAGAGGTGATCGATATCATCCGGTGCTAGCTCATTGTTATTGAGACGAATGAGGTATTGAATGATCTGTAAAAGATCTTTGATTTGAAAAGTGTGGAACTCTTTTTTATTGGCAATATCCAGTTTAAAGCGTTTGTTTAATTTATAACGAGCCACTGGCCCCATGTCATATTTTCGATAGTCGAAGAACATGGAATGGATCAAGGATTTAGCATTTTCAGGAGTTGCTAAGTCGCCTGGTCTGATTTTTTTATAAATACTTTGATAAGCCTCATCAGTTGTTTTTGAACTGTCTTTTTCGAGCGTGCTTTGGATATAGTTTTGTTTTCCCCTAGCTAAGATATCACTAAAAACTCCTAAAATTTCCGTATCGGTACTAAAACCAAAAATGCGAAGAAGAGAAGTAATAGGAATTTTACGTTTGCGGTCGATCTTTACAGTGATGATACCTTTTTTATCGGTTTCGATCTCTAACCATGCTCCACGTTTTGGAATAATCTTAGCGTTATGAAAACCAGGTGCTGCTGAATTTTTAGAGAAAAATACGCCTGGTGAACGTACCAACTGACTTACTACTACACGTTCAATACCGTTGATGATAAAGGTACCGCGGCCGGTCATGAGCGGTACTCCACCAAGGAAGACATCCTGCTCTTTAATTTCACCTGACTCTTTATTGATTAATTGAACATGTACTTTAAGAGGTGCTTCGTAGGTGAGGTTTTTCTGTTTGCATGTTTCTGGATCATATTTAGGTTCTCCAATGGAATGAGCTAAAAAATGAAGATCAAGTTTTTTTCCAGAAAAGTCAGTAATTGGGTTAATTTCATCAAGCAATTCACGAATACCCTCTTCTAGAAACCAACGATAGGAGTCGATTTGGATTTCAATAAGATTTGGAAGAACCACATCTTTATCTAGACGTTCGGAATAGAATTTACGGCCACTCGTCTCTTTCATGATGATGTTTTCCTTTGGTAGAAGCTTGAAGATTTCCTCGGTAATATTGCTTGCCATTACTTTCTTAGTGACCGGTTTTGCAGCAACTAGGGCGCTTTTAACAGCTTTTACTTTAATTTCAGGCTTAACTTCAACTTTAGTCTTGGCTTTAACCTCAATTTTTGGTTGCGCTTTTTTTGGCACTTTTTTAGCAGGAGCTTTTGGTGCTGAGACTTTCTTGATAGGAACTTTTTTAACAGATTTTTGAGCCTTGGCAGGCTTTGGTACTTTTACCTTTTTTGGTGCAGTTTTTTTAACTTTTTTAGCGGAAGAAGCGGGCTTTGGGGAAGCCTTCTTTTGCGCTTTCTTTGCCATCGATTTTTTCTTTGGCATAGATAAAAATGAAGTGAAAAAATTAGCGTAGGTGACAGCGCTTTAACGGCTAAGTTAAAACGAAGTTGATGCTATCTTTCACAACACAATCGGGCGGAAAAGGTAATTTTCCTAATAGCAATGCAAATTTTATCTTTTTTTAATCTTCTGTCAAATACTTTCTTTGTGAATTAACCTAGAAGTGCCTCAAGGGGGTTGAGGTGAGAGGCTTTAAAGGCTGGTAGAGCAGCGAATACGGAACTTAAAACAATGGTA
>CAYMDR010000052.1:7473-8154 GCA_964389195.1 uncultured Candidatus Peribacteria bacterium
CGCCAGCAGTATAGCAGGGTCATAAATAAATAAAGTTTCAGGCTTGGCGGTAACTTGGGGAAGCATTTGTAGTAAAGATTGGTCAGAGCTTTTACCTATAATAAGTCCTAGGATTATACCAATAACCCCACTTATAGCGCCGAGCGTCGCCGCTTCCGCCAAAAAAAGTTTTTGAATATGTGCGCGGGTGGCTCCGAGTGCCCTTAGTATGCCGATTTCCTGGCGACGTTCGTTTACGCTGGCAAAAAAAGTACTGGCGATCATGCATCCCGCAATTAAGAAGATAATAAGACTCATGGCGCTAAGTCCTAGAGTTATGATTTTAAAATTGTCCTCAAGTAGTTGAATCTGATTAGATGCGGTGAAGGTTTTTAGGTTCATTGTTTCTAGTGCGCCTTTTACACTTTCAATATTTTCTGGTTTATCCACTGAAATAAAAAGACGTAGGTAGTTTTGGTCAAAGTTTTGAGGATGGAGCTCTTCATTTAAGGCTTTTACAGTACTGAAAGGTAAGGTTATGCCCACTAAACTTACTTGATCTGAAAATCCCACAATTTTAATGCGTACAGTTTTAGCGGCCGAGCCTTCTCCTGCGAGAAAAGTGGAATAGTTTGGTAAAAGTAAAAATTTTAGAAATGGAAATTCTAACAATGACTCTAAATTGAGATATGTAAAAGATAA
>CAYMDR010000053.1:0-8101 GCA_964389195.1 uncultured Candidatus Peribacteria bacterium
AATAAAATATGATAAAAGAACAGAGGAACAAAACTTTAAAGAGGGTAAAACTTACTATCAAGTTGAAACTGCTGATTTAAAACATGAAAAACCTTTAGAAATAAACTCACCATGGGTTACAAGCGATGTTAAAAGTTTTGATGCCACCACCCACTATTATAGTGTTATTGATGAAAAAGCGGTGGACATTAAGGATATACCAGAAATAGTAAGTGCGGTAGAACCGATCAGTTTTTCAGGCATAGCCCCTACCAGTATCTATCTCGATGCCGCTATCATTACGCCAAAAGGCAATGTTGAAACCAAAGCTCTTAGCAGCAAAAAAGCCACAGGTAGCTATTATGGCAACGCCATCATTACAAAAGGTAACGATTTTACCTTGCAATACACTCCTACCAAAAGCGGCACTTATATCTTTGAAATTAATAGTAAAGAAGGTGAAGCCGTCATTAATCTACCAATCTATATTGATACGGGTATCCCTTTAATACCGGACTTCTTTGATCTCCACTCCTTTGAAGAACGAGAACAAAATTTCAAACTTAGTAATGGACGTGAAACACTCTTAAAACTGATTAATGAAGAAAGAACCAAAGCTGGAACCACGCCGGTTACTATTGATTCTGAACTCAATAATCTTGCCCAACTCCATTCTGAAGACATGGTGGAAAGAGATTTCTTTGGCCACATCAACCCCGATGACGAAACACCTAATGATCGTCGCAAAGAATTAAATATACCAACAAATGTAGGTGAAAACTTAGCCAGCGCACCAACTCTCCTCTATAGCCACTTTGGCCTCATGCAAAGTGCCATTCATCGTAAAAATATTCTCGACCCCAAATGGACCCGCGTAGGCATCGGCATCGCCGAAGGAAAGACAGGCTACCTTTATACCACCGAAGAGTTTTCCACCAACCCTTTAAATGAAACCGACCTGGAAAATATCAAGAACGATATTCTAACACAGGTAAATAATAAACGCAGTGACTTACAAATACCAAACTTTAATAATGAAAGTACTTTAAATGACATCGCCAGCCAGTGGAGTTACAAAATGGAAGATGAAGACTTCTTTGATTTCACCTCTCCCAACGGCTACACCCTTTCTCAACTCGTAAACACAAGTTACCCTAATAAAAAAGTTCAGGCTTTAATTCTTGAATCCACAAACCAAGATAAACTAGCGGAAGAAATTCTTAATAATGCCGAAGCCACAAAAAGTGATTGGAGTGAAATTGGAGTAGGCCTAAAGTTAACAGCAAGTGGATCGATTATGGCCACCATACTTTTTAGTAGCAATTAAAAAATAAATCACTAAAATACAGTGAGTACTCGTATTTTTACATGTCACCTATGGACTTCAAAACTCGACGTATTCGCCACCACGCACCTCCATCAAAAATTACAAAAAAAATTAAGACAGGTAATATAAAAATCAATGGTCCACTTTTCACTATAGGGCTAGGCACTTTAGTTATCGTTATTATTATTTTTGTGCTTTTCCAAATTATAAAAAGTTTAGATTTTTCTTCGCTTGTTTTTTCCTTTGGAGAACCTTTACAAAAAGATGCAGGAGGTAAAACCAACATTTTATTAGTTGGGATAGGAGGAGAAGGCCATGACGGTCCTAACTTAACCGACACCCTAATCCTTGCCAGCATCGACTATAATCACAAATTAGTCCCTATGCTTTCCATACCACGGGATTTTTATCTTGAGAAAAAACAAACACGCATCAACGCCTTATATCAAATTGGTATGAGCCAATACACCTCGCCAGAAAGCCTAAAAAACTTAGGAAAAAACATCACTGAAATCACCGGTGTTCCCATTCAATACTATGTAAAAGTTGATTTTAAAGGTTTTGAAAAAATGGTCGATGACTTAGGCGGCATTGATGTAATAGTAGAAAATGACATTTATGATACCAGCTACCCCATAGGTGAATTAGGAAAAGTAGAAACCTTCCAATTAGCAGCGGGGCCACAGCATTTAACTGGCAAAGTCGCCCTTAAATATGCCAGAAGTCGCCATGGTAACACCGACGGTGACTTTGGAAGAGCTCGAAGACAACAACAAATACTCTACGCCATGAAAGAAAAAGCCTTAAGTTTAAATATTCTTGATGATGCCGGAAAAATCAAAGACCTCTATAATTCAATAAGTGAAAGTATCGAAACCAACCTTTCCTTAGCTGAAATGATCGAACTTGGAAAATTAGCCAAAGACTTAGGAAAAGAAAGTGCTGTACCGCTAGTACTTAACTACGACTCCACCAGTTGCAGCGGCCTACTTTACCAACCTGATCGCAGTTATTTCAGCAATGCCGATGTGATACTCCCCGCCGGTACCAATTTTGATTACATTAAATTTTTCGTAAGCACTGTCTTCCGCAACCCCCAAATACTAGAAAAACAGGAACAAATTCAGGTACTTAATGGCACGAAAGTAGCCGGCCTCGCCTATGAAGGTATGAGCCTCCTCAGCCGTTTCTGCCTTAATGTGGTCTATTATACCAACGCCGAAGATCGAGCCTTAGCTGAATCCACTATTTACTATAAAACAAATGAACAAGGCGAAAAACCGGTAGCGCTTGAAGCCATCGCCATCTTAATGCCCAACCTAAAAATGAAAGAAGGCATCCCTCAAATGTATTTAGAAGGTGAGAAACGTAAAGACTCCGTTATTGTGATTGAACTCGGCCAAGACTATCTCAGCAAGCGTATAAAAGATCCTTTTAATTCACTACGATACCTAGCGGCGCCACAACCTGCACCAACAGCAACAACCTCTACGCCCCCCTCAGCAACACCACAAACCACACCAAGTGCAACTCCAACCTCGCCATGATAACTACGCTGCTAAGTCTTTATACCGGGATGACATTGATGGGAGCTCACCTTCCGAGCCCTCTTCCTCACACCATGCCCTGGAATGAAATAGCCGACGAAATAGCCGGAGAAAACCAAAGCATTACAGTGGTACCGCAAAAAAATACTCAATATATCTCCCCCGTCATCAAAGCAAAATCAGCTATCGCTGTAGATCTTGATAGCGGTTTAATTTTGTACGAAAAAAATATCCACGAAACTCTTCCCATTGCGAGCATTACCAAATTAATGACCAGCATTATCGTTTTAGAGGAAAATAATTTGGAAGATATTATTACCGTTTCTAAAAATGCCACCAAAACAATCGGTTCAAAAATCTGGCTGGCCGCCGGAGAAAAAATAACTCTGGAAAATCTTTTAAAAGCTGTCCTCATCAATTCCGCCAACGATGCCGCCATCGCCTTAGCAGAATACAACAGTAACACCACTGAAAACTTCGCTAACAAAATGAATGAAAAAAGTAAAAGCCTTGGCCTCATCTCCAGTACCTTCTACAACCCTACCGGCCTAGATGAAGAGATCACCACAACTTCAACCGTAGCAGACACCGCAACTCCCACATCACCTTCCAGCTCTATCCAAAGCAACACCTCCACTGCTTATGACTTAAGCCTACTAGCTCACTATGCTTACAGTAAAAATTTTATCCGCAAAACTGTTATCAAAAAAGAGGAAGAAATCGCATCCGTTGATGAAAAAATAACCCACAAACTTACCAGCACTAACGATCTCTTAAAAAGTTACTTGAAAGTATTGGGACTCAAAACAGGAACTACGGATGAAGCCGGTGAATGTCTTATTGCCATTATTCAAAATGATCAAGGTCATAATATTTTAACCGTTGTACTCAATAGTCCAAACCGCTATACCGAAACAAAACTATTGGCGGATTGGACCTTTAGAGCTTACCAATGGTAATAAATTAACCTCCCTATGAACTTACTTAACAATATTCGTCACCTTATACTCATTTTTGGTTCTCTAATAAGTACCTTTTTACTAACCATTATCCTAGCACCAAAATTCATCAAGCTCTTATATAAATATAAATGTAGCAAACAAATTCGAGAATTTGCCTCGTCTGGCGAAACAGCAAGCGTTTTTCAATCACTCCACGGCAAAAAAAAAGGCATACCCACCATGGGAGGCATTCTCATTTGGGGAACAGCCCTCATTATCATTCTAGCTTCGAGTCTTTCCAGCTTTATCGGCATTACTGAAAACTCTCTCATCAACAGAAACGAAACCTGGTTACCTTTATTTACACTCATCACCACAGCGTTACTTGGAGCCGTTGATGACTATTTTAATATCAAAGGTTTAGGTAAAAGTAAGGGTATTAATATCAAACCAAAATTCTTTTGGTTAACCTTTTTTGCTACTGCAGGAGCCCTATGGTTCCACTACCGTCTGGAATACAACCAAATCCATCTTCCTTTATTTGGAGATGTAACGCTCGGTCTTTGGTATATTCCACTTTTTATCTTGGTAATTACAGCAACAGCCAATGCCGTAAATATCACCGATGGTTTAGATGGACTGGCCGGAGGTCTTTTAATCATCGCTTTTGGCGCTTTTTCCATCATCGCTTTTGCCCAAGGCCTCTTCATCCTTTCCGCTTTCTGCGCTGTCATTGTAGGAGCTCTCTTCGGCTTTATTTGGTTTAATATCTTTCCCGCACATTTTATCATGGGCGATACAGGTGCCATTTCACTCGGAGCAACCTTGGGAGTCATTGCCATGATGACCGATTCCGTTGCCGTACTTCCTATTATTGGTTTTATTTTTGTTGTCGAAACCATCTCTGTTATCATTCAACTCTTCTCTAAAAAATTCTTCCACAAAAAAGTTTTCCTCATAGCTCCTCTACATCATCATTTTGAAAAAAAGGGTTGGTCTGAACCAAATATTGTCATGCGTTTTTGGATCATTGGAGGTTTCTTTGCAAGCTTAGGTCTTATCCTAGGCCTCATAAGCATTAAGCCCCTCTAATTATCCACAGAAGTTCCTAACTCTGGAGCATCAATAGCGTCCGAGCTACCTTCCTGCGTTACAATCATCAATACCCCAAGTTCTTCTGTAGTATCAGGCTGAATGAATAAGAGCTGTTGTTCATCATTCAATAGTTTATCCAGTGCCTCCAAAAACACATCCTGGTTGGTAGCATCCTGAAGAACATAGGAATCAAAAATATCTTTTAATTGGTAAACTAACTGCTTTGGTACTGTCCCTGAAAACTGCTTCAAAGCAATAATTAATTTTCTTAAAGTAATTTGAATAACCTTTCTCACCTCCTGTCGTAATACACTTTGCCCTTCACCTTTTAATGATTGCTCAATAGCAGTAAGAACTTTTATTTGCTGAACCTGCTGGGTAACTAAAGCCGTAAGTTTATCCTGCAGTTCATCAAAATTCTCCTTATTAATCCTCAAAATAAACTGCTCCATCTGCTTGTTATAACTTCTCACCATCGTAGTAGCCAAACTCATCTTACCATCCTTAATGAGCTCCTGAATTTCAAACAACTTTCCCTCAGCTTGAGCTAAACGAACCTGCGCACGCTCAACTTCAGATTCGGCTAACAACACCTCAACTTGCTGTAAAATTTCTTTAGCGGCATATAACCTTTCACCCGGCAAAAAAGAGGCTAAATCTTTCAATTGCAAAGAAACCTTTTCTTGCATGAAAGATCTAAGCAGATCCGCATTAAAAGGGTCTTTTTGTTTAAAAGCAGGGAGTCTATTAATAATTTTTATGGTTCCAGTATAAAAATTTCCCAAAGCAACAACGCCATCCTGATGAACACCCCGAATCAACAAAGTTTCACCTTTCTTAAGCTCACTATAAGCTTCCGTAAAAGCAATTTTTTCTTGTTCAATCTCATCATTCATCAATGATGCTTCGCCCTGGATACTATTTGGAGTCATACTATCCATTTCAGCAGCATCACCTGCCTCAATCATATCCTCTTTTTCTTGCACCAAAGAGTGACTATAGGCTTCATCCAAAGTAAGATTGGCAACAGTCCAATCTTGGGAAGATGCCGCTACATCCGCTTCCGGCAAAACAGCGATCTGGACATTGGTATTTCTACTGATCTCTGCCTGATAGCCTGCTACAATAGTCTTAGGATGAGGATCTGCTGATCGTAACGATGTTACATCAACCACATTATCAAAAACCCTTACGGTAGTGCTACCTTCATGAGTAGCAAGATCAAAAGCAGCCTTTTTAGCAACATTAGCCTGTACTTTAGGAGTATCTACGGTAAAACGAGACTCAGCATCAATCAAATTAACAACTTTAGCCCAAATACGACCTTCCTCCAAAAAAAGTCCAATCTGGGTAACTACAGGATTAAAAGGTTCCGTATAAAGTTTTTCAATCTCTAAATTGGTATTTTCACTCAATCTTCCCAGACTATCGTCAAAAAAATGGATCGAAGCAAAACTTTCATCATGGGTAACAACAGCATCACCTTCTTGCAATGCAAAAAACGGTTCCGCTTTAATAAACTCACTATCTCTCACCACAAAAACATCACCCTCTACCTCACTTAAATAGGTGCTCCGGGCATAAGTAACAGGTACCTGAAAAGGTGATACCAATAAAGCGCTACTTACAAAAGTAACCAATAAAACTCCACTTAAAGCCATCTTAAAGCGATGTTTTCCCGTCAAAGACCAGCTAGGTAAAACCACATTATCACGTGCCTCAATAAGTTCAAAAAGACTTAGCTTTAAAGCACGTTTCATCTCTACCGTTGGAACCTGCTGACCAACAACCATTATTTTCTCCACTAATCTCCTCCATGAAGAAGGTATCAGCGCTTCACTCTGCTCTGAACCATATTGCCGAATATTAGCAAGCAGCTGCTGCCTTAAAGCAGCCTTAGCCTGGGCAGTAAGCAAAGGCTTTGCTATATGCTTTAAATCAGCCTCTAAAAGCTGCAGTTTTTTTTCATCTTCCAAGTTTTTTCTCCAAAACTTCCACATAAGTAATTTTTGTAAGGCGTGCTTTATAACGACAAAGCAGCGAATTTGTTACGTTATAAACTAATACTCAATATTTATATTCTGCAAAACCTGCCGCAAAGACCGTAAAGCCCTAAATTTCAGGATACGTAAACTTCCCTCGCTACAACCCAAAATATTGGCGATCTCCTCATTGTCCAGCTCATTAATGTACTTCAAAATAATAATCTGCTGATATTTCTTTTTAAGCTGGCCAATGGCTACCCGCAAAGCCTCTTGTCCCAGCTTTTGCTCCGTCATAATAATAGGATTGTGATGCCGTTTAGTATCCGGCACATCAATATCCAGCGAAATATTTTCCTTGCGGGACCTATAATGATCAACCACCACATTGTGGGCTATACGAAAAAGCCAGGAGGAAAAGAAAGCTCCCTCACGCGGTTTATAAGATTTTAAGTTCTCCCACATTTTCAAAAACACATTTTCGGTTAAGTCAAAGGCCTCCTGCTTATCAACCTTAAAAAAAATGTATCGATAAATAGCATCCACAAAAAAATCGTAAAGCTGACCGTAGGCATCCATATCACCTTGCTGCGCCTTCACAACCAATTCCTCTATCTGCTGATGCTGTAGTTTTTCGTTAGCCATATCATAAAAGTAAACTTAAAATATAGGAACTCCTTACAAAAGAAAAGTTCTAAAAAGCCCTTTCCGGCTTCCACAAAACACAAAAATGTGCTAAAATAAGAAGATTTTTTATTAAAAATGGCAAGATGACAGAAGTAGCACCACAATTAGCCGCACAAACAACAGGACAACCACCTGAACAACGAACATTAGAAACTATCAGAGCAAAACTTGCTGCCTTAAAAACAGAACTAACACCAACTATCGCAGCAGCTCAAGAAGCCAATGTAGCAGATACCGCACCAGACCTCAGTAAAAGTATTATAACTACAAAAGTAAACACTCAATTCCCTGATCTAACCTCTTTATTACAATATTTTGGTTTAGATCAACAAGCTAGTACTGTAAAAGCTGTAGCAATAAATATGATCCATAGGTCATTATTGAAAGACCCCAAAAAAGATGCGGCGGCGGCTGAAAGCTACGCTATAGAACTTAGTCAAAACTTTAAACTTACTTTAGATCAGCTTAGAATTACTGCTGACGCAAATCCTGATATTTTTAAAACACCTTTAGCGTGCGCCAAGATATTTGGTGAAGAAGTTA
>CAYMDR010000054.1:0-8043 GCA_964389195.1 uncultured Candidatus Peribacteria bacterium
TTTTGTTCAGGATCAAGCACCTCTAAAAGTGCCGATGCCGGATCGCCCTGAAAATCTTTCCCGATTTTATCGATCTCATCCAGCATAAATACGGCATCATTACAGCCGGCACGCTTAATACTTTGCACCACACGACCAGGCAATGCCCCAACATAGGTGCGACGATGCCCCCGAATGTCCGCTTCATCCCGAATGCCGCCCAGCGATGTGTGGATAAAAGCCCTTCCTAAAGCCTTAGCGATAGATTTTCCCAACGAAGTTTTTCCTACCCCCGGCGGCCCCACAAAACACAAGATTGTTGAACCGCAGTGCTCTTTAATTTGGCATACCGCTAAGTATTCCAAAATACGCTCCTTAATTTTTTCCAAGCCATAATGATCCTCATCCAAAATAGTGCGTGCTTTTTGCACATCGACTTTGCTTGGACAACTTTTATTCCAAGGCATATCGCAAAGCCATTCGATATAGGTTCGTGCTACCGTAAACTCGGGTGAAAAAGGGAAAATTTTCTTTAATCTTTCTAATTCTTGTTTGGCAATTTTTTCAACATCCGCCGGCATTTTAGCCGCCGCAATTTTTTGTTGAAGTTCCTTCATTTGGCCTTGATCGGTCATACCATTTATACCTTCTCCTCCACTGGTTTCCTCTTCCCCAAGCTCTTTTTTAATGGCTTTTAACTCCTGGCGTAACAAAAAATTCTTTTCATTTTTATGAAGTTCCGTAGAAATATCGGTATGAATTTTTTGGCGAATTTTTGCCAACTGTATTTCTTTGGTAAGGCAATCAATAATTTTAACCACCCGTTCCTCGGGCTTTATCACACTTAAAAGTTCCTGCTTCTTTTTAAGGTCAAGCGTTAAATAGGCTGAAGAAAGATCCAAAATGGCTTCAACATCTTCTAGCGTATCAAAACTATTCATCAGCGCCGCGGGTAAATTTTTACCGGACTCCGAAGAGGCTCGCATTAAACCTTTTAGTCGTTGTAACGAAGGCTGCATTACTGGACTAGCTTTTTCTGTAGCGGCAATCGGTTGAATATGAGCGATAAAATAGGGATCCTCCTGTATAAAATTACTCACTTTCAAGCGGCTGATGCCTTCTACTAAGACCATGGCTTCACCTTTATTGGTGCCATCAATAATTTGTAAAACACTGGCACTAACACCAATATCATAGAGATCATTCCCATGATTTGCCGCGCCTTTGCTAAATTTTTTCTGCGCAAAAAGGCCGATCAATTCTTCGTGTTGTTTGGCCTCTTGAAGAGCCTGAATCAACTTTTCATTCTTAACAAAAACGGTCACGATCATTAAGGGAAAAACCACCAAATCTTTTAAAGGAACCACTAAAATGTCTAAGGGCAGTTTATAATTTTTTGATGAAGCATCCTCTTCAAAGGCTGGAAGGCTTGGCAGTTGCGGCATAGATGAGAGCGGTAGCGAAAAATAATAAAAAATCTTGCCATTATAGCACAAAATAACGGCAAGCGTCTAACCATTAACTCGGTTTACCGCATCTTTTACTATTAAGAAATATTTAAAATTTATGTCCAGGTACTTCTTGCCACTTTTGCATGGAGGGGATTGAGAAAGTAGCATTTTTTTGGTACAATAAGCGGATAAAAAATAACAAAAACAAAATATGAAAATAAATTTTTTCAAAAATACATCAGGTGCAGAACAAGAAATGTCCCAGGATCACGCGCAGCAAGTAGCACCAGGGGATGAGCTGATTCAGGAAGCTCAGGCCATGGAGGAGGAAGAGGTGAGTAATGGGACCAAAATAAAAGTTATAGCGGCCTTTATTATAGTAGGGCTCGCCACCTATGCGGCCTATTGGGTTCAAGAACCGACCGACATTCAGGCCGATCTTTTAAGTACACAAGCCACCCAAGACGTTGCATCACAAGATATTACTACAGAGGACGTTGCCACACAGGACACGGAAACCGCAATGGTTGCCCTGGACAACGGAACACAGAGTTCAGAAGAGGGTGGCTTTACTCAGGAGATCTCCATTCATGATTTTGCTTTTAGTCCACAAAACATCACCGTTGAAAAAGGTACCACCGTTATTTGGACCAATACTGATGCTGTACCACATACGGTAACGGGAGCAAATTTCAGTAGTAATACCTTAAATTCCGGTGACTCCTTTACTAAAACCTTTCAGGAGGATGCTACTCTCAGCTACCACTGTTCTTTCCACCCTCAAATGCAGGGAACGCTTACCGTGGGGGCAGGAACTGTTGAAGGCACTACGCAAATTGCTACAGAAACCGACACGCAAGTTGAGCCTGCCTTATCTCAAGAGTTAAAACCTGCAGCTTTGGAGGTAGATCCTGCAACGGTAGTAAGCGGTAATAGTATGGATATGGAAACCCTTGACGTTGAAAAGTTTATTAATGACCAGCCTCAAATCCACAATGCCTCTTATGATGATGGATATAAGGCTGATGCTTATGAAGGCAGTAATACAAAACTAAGCCAGTCCGGGCCGGAAGATATGGTGTATGTAGCAATCTTTGGGCTTGTCCTTTATCTCAATCGCAAAAAATTCTTGTCGGCTCTCCAATAAAAAGGTAAACTGCAGCCAGATTTTTAGGCCTTAGCATGGACATTCTTAGTCGTTGGATTGCAGATATTATTCTTTTCATTGGTCAACAAACGAGCATTTTTTGGCAAAACGTACTCTTTTTAGACTTTTCTTGGCAGCAGATTGCCATCGATATTGCCCTGGTCTGGATTATTTTTTATTTCATTTTTTCGCTGCTGAAAGGGAGCCGCGCCGTTCATGTTTTAATTGGCTTAAGCATGGTAGGGGTACTTTTCATTTTGAGCCAAGCCTTACAATTGGTGGCGTTGGGCTGGTTATTGGATCGCTTTTTAACCATTGCGTTAATAGCTATACCGGTCATTTTTCAGCAGGAGTTACGTATGGGGTTGGAACGGCTTGGCCATACCAAACTTTTTACCCATGAGAAAACTGCTGAAATCAATAAAATGGTTTTAAATATCGTTGAGGCGTGTACCATCCTAGCCAAAGAAAGAAAAGGAGCTTTAATCGTTATTCAGAGTGAAGTCCCTTTAAAAGAGTACAGTGATACGGGCATTCCGCTAAACGCTAAGGTATCCAAAGAGCTGCTTTTAAGTATTTTTAACCCCTTGGCTCCTTTGCACGATGGAGCTGTTATTATTGAAGGCGATACCATTTTAGCCGCCTCCTGCATTTTGCCCCATTCCTTTAAAAATAGTGTGCCTTTAATGGGAACTCGGCATAAGGCGGCCTTAGGTCTTTCTGAAAGTACCGATGCCAATATTGTCGTTGTATCCGAAGAAAAAGGGTTTATTTCCCTCTGTCATAATGGCGATATGCTGAAAGATATAACATCAGAGCATCTGCATACTTTGCTCATCGAAAGACTTAAACCTCACAAAAAGAAAAAGGCGAAAAAATTTCCAAAACCTCTTAAAGCCCCTAAACGTACGCATGATTAAAATTTTCCACAATTTTCATCTCAAAATTCTTTCACTCTTAGCGGCGATCATTGTCTGGTTTTTGGTTGTTAGTATAGGAAATACCGTTTTTCTTTTGCCTGAAGAGATACCAGTAAGCGCGCTCAACCTTCCTAAAAACATGAGTTTAGCCAGTGAACTTGCACCTATAAAAGTATATCTAAAAACCGATCCAGATATTTTAAAAACTCTTACCAAAGCCGATTTTGAGGCCTTTGTTGATGTTAGTAATCTTGCGGTGGGAGAGCACCAAGTTCCCATCTCCATTCGTTCCCTCAACGCCCAGGCCAGTATTTTAAAAATCGCACCACAAGAAATGTTGGTAAAGTTAGCACCTTCTGTGGAGAAAGAGGTGGGGATTACCATGACGATTCAAGGGGCTCCCGCTGCCGGTTACAGCGTAGAAACAACGAAAGCCGACCCAGAGAAAGTGACCATTATCGGTGCTCAGGAAATGGTAGCTAAAATTGAGAACGTAGAAGCCATTTTAATATTAGATGGAAGCGAAAAAGAAAATCTCACCCGCAAAATTAGCCTTAAATTACCAGAAAATCTGGATGCCTCAAATATTGCTTCTTTTAATAACAGTGTGCAAATCGAACCGGAAGAGGTAAGTATGGATGTCACGATCGCTGAAAACATCAAACAGAAAGTGGTCAATGTCACCCCCCAATTTATAAAAACCTCTGATCCAACCCTACTTCTGAGCAAAATAAACATTTCTCCCCCTACCGTTACCATCAGCGGTGATCCGGAAGTCTTGAATACCATTAACAGTTTAGACACAACAGCTATCGATGCCGAAGCTTTATTACATTCCACAACATCCCAAACCGTTCAATTAAAGATCCCCGCAGGTATTGAGCTACTCAGTACAAACGCCATTCATATTGCCCTCGACGCAGCACTCAGCGAACAGAAAAATCTTTTCGCACCAATCATTTTTACCAAGCTTAATAGCTCTTTTAAAGTGGATAAAGTGAGCCCCGCTCAAATTAAAGTCACCGTAGTTGGCGAAAAATCATACATCAAAAATCTAAAAGATGGCGATATAACCGTAAATATCAACCTGCAAAACGTTAAAGGGTCTGGTCCACTTTTAATTAACACGAAAGATATTATTCTGCCGCCTGGGGTAAATATTCTGGATTTTTCTCCCGACCAAGTGCAATTAGAAACCAGCCCATGAGTAATATATGTGTTCCCATTCAGGCTAAAACTTTAGCTGAGCTAAAAGTAAAAATAGCAGCGGCTTCCCGATATGCCGATACCATTGAAGTATGGGCGGATCAGTTACCGCTAACCATAGCGGCGCGTGACGTTTTAGCGCTAACCAAAAAACCTTTACTGATGGTGTATAAAAAGCGTGGTGCGCGGGGCTTAGCCATTTTGCATTCCTACGCACAAGCCGGTGTGGCTTACATCGATGTTGATCTCAAAATGGGCAAACAGTTCAAAAAAATGGCTGCGACAACAGGAGCGAACAAAAAAAAGAAAACCCAACTCATCCTTTCCTATCATCATTTTACGCGCACCCCAACGCTGGCGGCGCTTACAAAAATCGTCAAAAAAGGGTTTGGCTTGGGCGCGGATATCCTGAAAATCGCCACCTTCGCCCAAAATATGGACGATAACCTTACAATTTTTAATTTGCTAAAAAACTTTAAAGGCCGCAAAATCATCGCGCATTGTATGGGCGAACAAGGCAAAATTAGCCGCGTGCTGAGTCCAGCTTTTGGCTCTTACATAACGTATGTAGCGCTCGATGCCAAAAGTAAAACCGCCCCTGGGCAATTAACTTTTACAGAACATCAACAACTTTCTAAACTTCTTAATCTTCAATCTTCATGAAAATAGGCATTGTGGGACTTCCCAACGTTGGTAAATCAACACTCTTTAACGCCTTAACACGAACCAAAGCTGCCCGAGCCGCTAACTACCCTTTTTGTACGATCGATCCGAATGTGGGCGTGGTAGAGGTGCCGGATGACCGTATTGGCAAATTAGAGGTCACCGTAAAAAGTGAAAAAGTTATTCCAACCATCGTGGAGTTTGTGGACATCGCGGGACTGGTAAAAGGTGCCAGTGAAGGCGAAGGACTCGGCAACCAATTCTTGGCGCACATCCGTGAATGCGACGCGATCGCTCAAGTGGTGCGTGTGTTTGAAGACAAAAATATTATCCACGTGCATGATGCGGTGGATCCAAAGCGCGATGTTGAAATCCTCGAAACAGAGCTTATTTTAGCGGATCTTCAGACCTTGCAAAAAAGGTTAGCGAAAGCCCAAAGCGATGCTAAATCCGGCGACAAAGACAAAAAAGCCTACGCGGAGTTATTGGCCAAAGTTGAAGGAGTTTTAAACGCCGGCAAAAAAGTGATCGAAATGAATCTCACCGCCGAAGAAAACGAATTAATGCGCGACCTGCATTTGCTCACAGCTAAACCTCTGCTCTACATCGCCAATGTGCACGAAAACGAAATCGCCACGGTTGATGTTGCCAAACTTGCGGCTCAACTTGGACTCACCGCCGGCCAAAAAATCATTCCTATTTCCGCAAAAATTGAAGAGGAGCTTGGCTCACTTTCACCAGACGAAGCGGCCATGTTTTTAGAAGAGCTCGGCCTCAAAGAAACCGGATTAAATGGGCTTATCAAAGCCGCCTATGAAACGCTTGGGTTAATAACCTATTTCACGGCCGGCCCTAAAGAAGTTCGTGCCTGGACCATCCATAAAGGCGACACCGCACCCAAAGCCGCCGGCGTCATCCACACCGATTTTGAAAAAGGTTTCATCCGCGCCGAAGTTATTTCTTGGAAAGATTTAGTCGAGTACGGCAGCGAAGCCGGAGCCCGCGCCAAAGGCCTCCTCCGCTTGGAAGGCAAAGAGTACATCGTGCAAGACGGCGACGTTATGCATTTCTTATTCTCCAGCTAACATGGAAATCATCCCCGCGATATATATTTTAGATGGCATGTGCGTGGCTTTATACAAAAGCCATTTCGAGCAAAAGGAAACGTATTTTAAAAACCCTGTTCACATCGCCCGCGGTTTTGAAAAACAGGGCGCAGCAAAAATTTACGTCGTCGACCTCAACGGCAAAATGAAAAAAACCTTCGAGCAACAAGAGATCATCCAAAGGTTAATCCAGTCTGTCGACGTTCCCGTGCTCGTCGAGGCCGGTTTTAATACGGTAGAAGAGATCGAAGCAGCTTTCAAAATCGGCGCCAGTCAGGTCGTTTTAAGATCGCCAGGTGCAGCACTCACTAAAGCTGCTCTAGCCAAGTTTGGCCCCGAAAAAATCGTCATCCAACTCCAAGCCAAAGGCAGCGAACTCATCGATGGCGACCAAGCCGGCATCGACGTCGTCGACTACGCCGAAACGCTCGTCCCCCTCGGCGTAAAACAGATCGTCTACAAAGACGAACGCAGCGAAGGCACCCTCATCCACCCCAACTACGACGAAGTCGACCGGTTGTTTTTAACGGTGGGCAAAGATTTGCGCATTTATGCCGCTGGCGGAATTTCCGAGGCAAAACATTTACGACTTTTAAAGAAAATCGGTGCGGCAGGGGCAATTATTGGCAAAGCTTTCTACGAAAATATAATTAGCTTAGAAGAGGCGAGGGAGGCGGTGGGGGAGTAAAAATTTTACTATGTTAGCTAGGAATCTGAAATATCTAACAAAATTTTAGTAAAACTAAGTATAGATTCAAAAGAATTCTCAATAAATTTAATCATAGGAGTAATCTCCCCATTCAAATTTAGTTCGCCGTCATTTTTCATACCTAATTCGCTATCAATTGCTGGAAACTTTGCAATAGTATCAGCATTACTTTTTTCTCTGTCCCGCATTGCAATAAACTTAAGAACATCAGCCTTATAAGCTTTTATGCTCTCTGCTATAGCTAAAAGTTTAGCATCGCGTTGGCCTTGTTTTTGCAATATTTTTAAAAGAGATTCAAATTTCGTGGAATTCAAACCGCCAACTTCCTGATTTAAATTAAGCGTGCTACGACAATATAAACCTATAAAATCAATTAAAACTCTGCCATTAAATAGAAACTGCTTCCAATGATGTCTAACTTCTAAAGAATCCATCTGAAATGTAACTCCTTTACCATGCGGTTTTTTTAAAGAAAGAAGCAATTCCTCATATGAATAGAAAAACATTGCAAAAGCATCAATAAAATCATTATGATGCTCTTCTTTTAAGCTAGATTTGTTAGCCAAATTTCTTGCAAAATCTCTATATTTATCATCTGTTTTTCCCACCAATATTACATCAAGTCTTACGTTAGGAAGAGGATGCCAGTTCCCTTGATTATCTCCAACCGCACTGCCTTTAAAAAATAACGGCTCGCCATCTTTCCCTTTGATTTTATAGCAGCAATCTTCATAAAATTTTCCTAATCCACATGGGCATAATGGTAAAGACATATCATAAAAATTACAAAAAGAGAATTGCGAAAAGTCTTCCATTTGACTTATCTTCTATCAGATCATAACATAAAAATATGCTTAAAATA
>CAYMDR010000055.1:0-7832 GCA_964389195.1 uncultured Candidatus Peribacteria bacterium
TTCTTGATAAGCTTTCGCTAAAAGCTCTTTACCTCCAAAAGAAGAAACCAAAAGGAGCAAGGTACTTTTAGGAAGATGAAAATTAGTGATAAGCCCAGCCGTACATTGCCACTGATAGCCGGGATAAATATAAATAGCCGTCTCACCAAAACCGCTTTGAAACACCCCCTGATGACAAGCCGACTCTAATACCCTTACCGACGTTGTACCTACGGCAATAATACGTCTTCCTTCTTTCCTTGCTTTGGTTAGATTTTTAGCCGTTTTAGCATCTATGCTATACCACTCTTTATGCATCTTATGCTCCAAAATATTACTCGTCTTAATAGGTAAAAAAGTTCCCAGCCCAACATGTAAAGTTACAAACTCTAACTGAACTCCTCTATTTTTTAAGCTATAAAGTAAGCTTTTTGTAAAATGTAATCCGGCCGTTGGCGCTGCAACACTTCCTTTATGCTTGGCATAAACCGTTTGATAATCATCCAAGCTAGCATGAGGTTTTTTAATATAAGGAGGGAAGGGCGCCTTTCCATATTTCTCCAAAAACTGGTCGAGTTCAACACCTCCCCTGGAAAATCTTAAAACCCTTTGACCATCTTCAAAAACTTCAACAATATGGCCTTCTAAGCCAGTTTCAAAAGTAAAAACTGCATCTTGAGAAAGTATTTTTCCCGGCCTCCCAATAACTAACCAATCAGTATCATTGAGCTGTCTTATGAGAAAAATCTCAATTTTTTTACCCTTATATTCAAGCTCTAGCCGCGCAGGAATAACCTTAGAATTATTAAAAACTAAGACATCACCAGCACGTAAAAAATTGGTAAGTTCATGAAATTTTTTATGCTGAATCGTTTGGTTTTCCTTATTAATAACCATCAAACGACAGCCATCTCGAGGCATAACCGGTTCCTGGGCAATAAGCTTTAAAGGTAAATCATAATCAAAATCTGTAGTTCTCATAGACAAAACCCTTAGACTTTAGGAATTTCCAACATATTTTATCGCAATAAGCGTAACATCATCATCTTGAATATGCTCTTCAACAAAACGGGAATAATCCTTAGCAACATAGTTCACAATACCATCAGAACTATACTCAGAAGCATACAGCTCAATAGCCTTAATCAGTCTATCCAAGCCATAAAGCTCTCCCGCCATATTTCTGCCTTCCGTTATACCATCCGTATAAAGCACAATAACATCACCTTTTTCCAAAGGTAAATCGATCTCTTTAATAAGTTTACTATTATCAGGCACCATACCTAAAGCAATACCTCCGGTAGGAATCACATCACATTTTGCTTTCCCAGCTCTATACACCACCACATGCTCATGCCCACACCCTACGTACGTCATCTTTTGCTGAACATGGTTCCATCTCATCATTAACATAGTCATAAACATCGTTGATTTAATACGTGTTTTTAACTGTTTATTTGTTTTTACAATAACATCATAAGCACTATCATAAATTTCTGTAAAAGCATGCAGCAAGGTATTAACCATAGTCATAACAATAGCCGATGGCACACCATGTCCAGTAACATCACCAACATAAATGAAGGTATTATCTCCAACCGTAATAAAATCAAAATTATCCCCACCCAATTCCACCGCCGGACGATTTTTGGCAATGATCTCTAATCCTTCAACTTTAGGGTTCTCTGGTGGCAAAAAATTCTTTTGAATCTCACTCGCTATCTCCAGTTCACTTAACATTCTTTTTCCTTCTTTAATATCGGTAGAAACTTTCTCAAAACCTTTGGTAACTTCATTAAAAAAATGGGCAATGACCCCTATTTCATCAACTCTTTTGGTATAAATACGATGGTATTTTTTACCACTCAAAAGTTCCTTCATCGGATTTAAAATAATCCGCAAAGGTCTTACAATTTCGTAAAAGTACACCAATAAAAAATAAAGTAAAAACACAAAGAGTGAAACCATAAAAACACTCAAAGAAACAGCCTGATAACCAACTGAGTAAAAATAAAAAACAATAACCGTAAGCAAAACTGCAAACAACGCAAAATAAACAAAAACTCTTCTTAAAATACTTTTTACCAACAGTGCCATAATTAATTTTTACTTAAACTTTGTTCAAATTGAGCCACAGTATCATAGTAACCAATAATCTTAAACATACCGATCACATCTAAAACATCTTTAACATTGGCAGGGGCATTTACGATAATAAATTTCTTACCTTTCTTAATAAGATGGGCATGTACTGTCAATAAAAACCCGATACTTTCACTATTAATAAAATCCAAAGTGGCAAAATTAAAGACCAAAAAGTTTTTATCAAAACCTTCAATAATACCATTCAATTGTTCTTTAACTTTCTCCAAACCGTACTTATCCAGTTCTCCCTTAAAATCAATAACCACATATTCCGCAGCAGCTAAAGTTTGTTCTATTTTTATAGAAAGATCAGAAGGTGTTGCTTTTTGAACATTATCATTTTGCATAAAAGTTTTTAGATAAATTATTAGTATTATACTGCAAATCCGCTAAAGCTTCAACCGTAGCCCGGCGAATTTTAGGCTTTGCATGTTGTTTAAATGGCAAGATATAGGGCACAGCTTTTAAGTGCCCAACCTTTACCAAACCATGAATAATTTTAGTTATCACTTCATCTTCCTGAGGCAAATGTAAAGCTTTAAGCAAGATCGCAAAACTGTTTCTATGGCCTTTTTGCGCCAATATTTCAACACCATGAAGCCTTTCACTACTTTCAGTGCTTTCAAGTAACTGTTGAGCCAAACGCGTATAACTTTTTTGCAAATGGAAAGACACCACTACCATTGTTCCAGCTAAAAAGAATAAGAAGATCTGAATACCAAAAATATAATGTTGCGGCAAAAAAAACTGCTGAACCACAAAAAGAATCAAAATCGAAAATATAGTAGCTAAAGGCAAAACAAACGCCTCAAAAAACTCTCTTACCAGCCTTCGCATACTATGCCTTAAAGCATAATATGAAGATTCGTAAGCGTGGCGATGCACGATGGTCGTTATCTCAAAATTATTTCGAGCTAAAATTGCATGAAAATAACCAAACCCAAAGAAAAAGGAGATCATGCTAAGAAGTGTCACTAAAGAGTGAAGCAAAAAACCACCAAAAGTACCAACCGTTTTCATAATCCTACTTCCTAAAAGCAACTGTACCATCAAAGCCGAACCATGCAGAATAAGATGAATCGACCCCAAACTATGAACTAAATTAATTTCATGATCCACAGATGATAGGCCACTTTTTATACTATCATCTAAGATTTTAGTAAACTGAAATTCTAGTAAATGCGTTATAATCCACTGAATAAAAAAGACCAAAAGCAGGGTCTGTAAAAAAGGGATGCGTTGAATCTCTTTAATACTCTTGGCAATACTATGATGCGTCAAACCTCTTTTAGAAGATGACCTACGATCCTCTTTTTTATTTTTTATTATACTGGGGCATAGCACAAAAAGCCCTGCAATAAAGGAGAAAATCATAATAACCCATATATACATCATTTTATGTCCTGCTAAACCTGAGGGCATATAGCTTAATAAAGAGCCTGCTATAATTCCTCCAATTGTTTCGGTAGACTCCAAAAAAGGAAAAACCTTTTCTCCATCTTCAGGTGAAAAAAAACCCTCCACATAATTCGCTAAAAAAATACCAACCTGGGGTAAAAAGATGCCATAACCAATAAGCGTAAAAATAAAAAAAGCCTTAGTAGATGAATGGAAAAGCCCTGCAATAAAAAAACTACTTGCCGCCAAAAAAGCGCTTATAACAATCAGTTTTTTAATAGAAATCAACTCAGTAAAAAAAGAAAAGAGCAGCATCCCAACAATCGTAAAAAGCGCCTGCACAAGAAAAAGTAAAGGAAGATTATTAACAGAAAATTTTACAACATACAGAGCGGTAACGCTTGTCCAGCCCATCACCATACCAACGCGTAAAATAAAACGAATCAACCAAGCATAGGAAGCCTTAGGTATTTCAGCGGCATTAAGACGAGCTAACTTTAAAACAACAGTTCGCATAAATCTTTTTAGAGATTATGTTATTATAACATAAAATCATAAAAAGAGCCACCCCCTGGTAACTTTAACCTTAAACTCATTCGTTAAAGTAAAAGAATGGCTTTCATCTTTGCAAATATAAAAGCTAATCTCATAAGAACCGGGCGTTTTAAAAATAATGGTACCTTCAAAAATATGATTGGAAAGTTCTAAAACTTTTTCTTCCACTATTTTTTGCGTCAATCCATCTTTAATTTGATACAAAATTTTCCTAAGACAGGTAAAAGCATAGCCCGTTATTTTTAATTTTTTATGTATTCTGAAAGAAAAGGGAATACTTTTTGTAAAAATCAAATCACGTTTCGCAAAATTCTGCGTAAAATAATAAACTTTCTGCGCACTTTTAATAACCCCAATACCCACAGTATTATACGCTCCATTTAAGATATTGGCTCGATGCCCAGGACTATTCATTAAGCCGATTTCTGCCGTTTGCGTCGGGTTACGATACCCTCCGATCTTGGCTAAATTCTCACCAGAAACTACATCGCTAACACCATGAGTTTTTAAGCGATCAACATGCGATTGTGCTTTAAAATTAACATGATCAAAATAATCTTTCTCAGCCATATCTTTACTATGTTTCCTAGCAACAAACCTTAAATCTTCCTGCATCCTTAAAGGCTTAAGTCCATGTCGTTTACGATCTTTATTAAGCAACCTTAACATTCTCCACTCCATCGTCTTTAAAGAGGAAGGCGCAAAAATAAGTAACAAAACATAGCGAAAGTATTCTCTAAAATTCATTTACGGGCGTGTGGGGTAAAGCTCCAACATTATATCATGCTTAAACAGACGATGCGCCATGAGCACAAAACGCTTACCATCAGCTACTTTTTTAATTTCAAGATCTCCTAAAACATTAATACCTTCTGCACCCAAAAATACTGGAGCATAAAAAAGTACCATTTTATCAACCATTTTTTCCTTCATCAAACTGGCAGCCAAAGTTCCACCAGCCTCTACCATAATGCTGGTGACACCTTTTTCTTTATACAAATCCTTAAAAATATTTTCCCATGTAAAAGCCACAGGATAGCTTTTAAGTGCTATTTCCTTTTTACGAAACTCAGTTATTTTTTTAGAGGAGGCAAGGGGAGTCGTAATAACTAAAACATTAGCATCACGATAAACTTTAGCCTTACACACCGTCGTAAGTTTACGATCCACAATAATACGCAAAGGATCCTTTCCTTTTACCATCCGAACACCCAAATGCGGATCATCGTTTTTTACCGTACGAGATGAGGTAAGAATCGCATCATAACTATTTCTAAGTTCATGCACATATTGGCGAGCATCCTCTCCCGTGAGCCACTTGGAACCCCCATTTTTTGTCGCAATTTTCCCCTCTAAACTTGCCGCCATTTTAAGCACGATAAACGGCCGACCAAATTTCATATTCGTTAAAAAAACCTCATTCAGTTCTTGAGCTTCTTGAGCCAATAATCCAGCACGAACCGTAACTCCATGTTTTTTTAAAAAAGCGATACCTTTTCCACTAACCAAAGGGTTAGGATCTTTTTGAGCAATCACTAAAGAAGTAACACCTTTTTCCAATAAATAAGCCGTACAAGGTGGCGTACGCTTATTAAGATGACAGCAAGGTTCAAGCGTAACATACAAAGTTGCTCCCCTAAGATCATTTTTATTACATTTTCGTAAAGCTAAAACCTCGGCGTGAGGTTGCCCCGCTTGATGATGGTAAGCCTCCGCTATAATTTTTCCATTCTTAACGACAACCGCACCAACCATAGGATTAGGAGCCGTTGTCCCTTTACCTTTTTCAGCCAAAACCAAAGCCCTACGCATAAAAACGTAATCACTATCAGTAAAAGTTGCAATTCTTTTAGACATTTTTTAGCAAATGACCAAAACCTCTTTTTTTAGTTTCCAAATATTTCTTATTTTCCTTATGAGGCTTTATCTCTAAAGAAACCCTTTGAATCACTTTAATACCATATGTTTTTAAATCTTGAATTTTATGAGGATTATTGGTCATCAACTGAATCTCATCAACCCCCAAATCCTTTAACATTTGTGCGGCAATATTATATTCCCTCAAATCAGCCTCAAACCCTAACTTTTTATTAGCTTCAATCGTATCATACCCCTGATCTTGCAATTGATAAGCCTCTATTTTATTAAAAAGGCCAATACCGCGACCCTCTTGTCTTAAATATAAAACAACACCTTTTCCAGCCTCCTCAATTTTTTGCAGAGCCATAGCTAACTGCGGACCACAATCACAGCGCTGCGAATGCAAAGCTTCACCTGTTAAACATTCCGAATGCAATCGCACCAAAATCGGATCTTTTGAAGTTATATTCCCTTTAATTATAGCTAAATGTTCAAGGCGAGTTACAGGGTCTAAATAAGCAACAATATTAAAATCACCATAATCTGTTGGCAACAAAGCTTTGCCTGATCTCATCAATAATTTTTCATGCTGAAAGCGATAAATAATCAAATCTTTAATAGAAATTAAGCGCAGTTTATGTTTCTTTGCGAATTTTTGCAGTTGAGGTAAGCGCGCCATTGTACCATCATCATTCATAATTTCACACAAAAGACCAGCCGGAGGAAGTCCAGCCAATACCATTAAATCCACCGCCGCTTCGGTATGGCCAGTGCGTACCAAAACCCCCTTTTTTTTAGCTCTTATCGGAAAGATATGCCCCGGTCGTAATAAATCTTGTGGCAATGTCTTATTACTAGCCAATGCCCTAGCCGTTTTTGCTCTATCTTCAGCAGAAATTCCGGTTGTAGTACCAACCGCATAATCCACAGAAACTGTAAAATCGGTTCTTTCTTTTTCCGTATTTTTTGTAACCATCGGATAAAGCTGCAAACGTTCAGCAATCTCATCAGCTACAGGAACACAGATAAGACCACGCCCTTCTTTAACCATAAAGTTAACAGCTATAGGAGTTGCTTTTGAAGCAGCCATAATCAAATCTCCTTCATTCTCCCTGCCTTCATCGTCAATCACAACCACCATTTTCCCCGCTTTAATATCGGCAATTGCCTCTTCAATTGAGTCTAAAATTACCATGAATAAAAAAACAACAAGCTAGATAGCGAAACGAGCAAACTTTACAATCTTAATATTCTCACCCATTTTAACCACAGCTTGGCTCAATAATTGCTCTACCGTAATTTCAGGATTTTTAATAAAAGGCTGTTTTAAAAGTGCAGACTCCTCGCGGAACTTTTTTTCCTTACCTGCCAAAATATTATCAAATATAGCCTCTTTTTTACCCTCATTTACAAGCTGCTGTTTCCAAATCTCACGTTCTTTTTCTACCATTTCATTACTTACCTCATCAGGGCTAAGCGTTAAAGGGTTACTGGCAGCAATATGCATGGCAATATCTTTTGCTAAAAGCTGAAAATCATCATTTTTAGCAACGAAATCTGTCTCACAACCAAGTTGCACCAAAACACCTAAGCGATTATTACCGTGGATATAAGACATAACCGTGCCTTGACCGGTTGATTTATCACTTCTTTCTACGGCTTTAGCCTCACCTTTCTTACGAAGAATATCGATAGCTTTTTGCATATCGCCAGCAGACTCTTCAAGAGCTTTTTTACAGGACATCATAGAGACACCTGTTGCTTCTCTAAGTTCCTTGATTTGATCAAGTGATGTATTCATTTGATAATATAAATTAAAATATAAATTAACTACCCACCGGAGGAGTAGGCGGAGTTTGAACTCCTGTTTCTTCAGAATTATTTGATGTAGGTGT
>CAYMDR010000056.1:0-7784 GCA_964389195.1 uncultured Candidatus Peribacteria bacterium
GGTACGCCTCCACCCAGCAAACCGCTATTACTTTGCTAGCCATGGTTGAATATCTTAAAAATAGCGGAGAACTGGCTGCCGACTTCCAAGGTGAGGTAGCGATTAATGGTGAAGCTAAACTTAATAAAGGCTACTCCGAGAAAAATATTGCTGATAAAGATACGGTTAATGTTGTTCTAGATATCGGATACTCAAAAGAAGATAATTTACTAGGAGACAATCAGGACAACGAAATTACCATAGCAAAGAGTGGTATCGGCCGGTTGTATTACGATATGGTTTTGAAATATTATCTGCCAACGGAAAAAATTAAACCACGGGATGAAGGTATTGTGGTTACGCATGAATATTTTGCGGAAAAAGATGAGAAATTTGAGCATCCTATTGAAAATACTACCCTTGGTGATAACTTAAAGGCGCGCATTACGGTGCTTGTACCTGAGGATCGTTACTATGTGATGGTTGAAGATTTCTTACCTGCCGGACTTGAAGGTGTTGATTTTACATTGAAAACTTCACAGATGTCTTTGCAACAACAAGAGCTAGAACTGTCTGGAACCTTCGGAAAGGGTGATTATTCCTTAGGCGTTAACTATTGGTTTAACTACTCCGAAGTTCGTGATGATCGTGTTATGTATTTTGCCGATTATTTGCCAAAAGGGGTCTATGAGATTGACTATTTCCTACGGGCTACCACACCGGGAACTTTCCATGACTTACCGGTTTTAGGACAGGAGCTTTATTTTCCTGAAGTGTTTGGAAGGTCGGAGGGAAGGCTTTTTATTGTCAAAGAAAAAAAGATGCTATAATAGCCCCGTAGTTTTTGTTATTGGCTCAGCATGTCGACTTCGTTGCGAAAGGAAATCTTACGAAAATTTTTTCATCTCTTGGAGTTACCGGTTTTACTTAGCTATAGCCTAGTACGTTATTATTGGTCTGAACGAATCGCTATTTTAACATTAACTGGGATGTTTTTGCTTTTATTGGAGATCGAATATGTACGGTTGGAGGTACAACCTAAAATTCCGAAAGCTTGGGATATATTTCGACCACACGAAAGAAATAATGTTATTAGTTCTATTTTCTTTGTGGCAGCAACCATTATTGTGTTTGCTGTTTTCGACTATGGGATTGCACTTTTAGCTTTGTTATTAACAGTTTTTGGAGATTTAGCTTCCGCTTTAATTGGTATCAAATTTGGCAAACATAAGATTTTTCGTAAAAAAACTTTGGAGGGTTTTTTAGCCGGGCTGGTGATGAATCTTTTTGTGGGATCCTTGGTCTTAAGTGAATATCCGGCTATTTATGTTTCGATGGCCTTGGTGGCAAGTACGGTGGAACTGCTTACTAGTAAGCTTGATGACAATCTAACCGTGCCGCTTTTTTCCGGTTTTGTTGGCCATCTTATTGCTTTATATATCCAGGCAAATGTCGCATCTTTTCCCGGCCCCTTAGCTAACCTTTTTACTTTTTTATAAACTATCATGTCTTTTTTTGAGAATACCCTTAAGCAAATTCAAGAGGCTTCACGTCTTATGAAAGTAGATGCGAACGTGGAGAAGATTTTATCCAAGCCTAAACGGACACTAGAGGTGAGTTTGCCTGTCCGGTTGGACAATGGGGCGCTGGAAGTTTTTACAGGCTTTAGAATCCAACACAACAACGCTGCCGGGCCTTATAAGGGAGGTATTCGCTTTCATTCAGATGTGAATATGGATGAAGTAAAAGCGCTGGCCACGCTTATGACTTTTAAATGTGCGGTAGTAAATATTCCTTTAGGTGGCGCAAAAGGTGGTATTTCGATCGATCCCGATAAATATTCTAAAGCGGAATTGGAGCGTTTAACTCGTAAGTATGTGGAGATGATTGATCCGTTGATTGGACCTGATGTTGATGTGCCTGCGCCAGATGTTAATACGGATGCGCAAATTATGGCCTGGATAGCCGATGAATACTCAAAACTTCATAAGCAAACGGAGCTTGGCATTGTTACCGGGAAGCCTCTTTCTTTTGGTGGTAGCGAAGGACGCTTTGATGCTACAAGCCAAGGAGGAGCGTATATTTTGCATGAGATTATGGCTAAACAGGGTAGAAGCCCCAAGGACACGACGGTGGTTATTCAGGGTTTTGGAAATGCCGGTGCTAATATGGCGAATATTTTAACAGCCGATGGTTACCAGGTTGTGGCGGTAAGTGATTCTAAGGGTGGACTCTATTGTGAAGGTGGATTGGACTCTTTGGCGACGATGCAGTGTAAAGTAAACAAGGGAAGTGTGGCGGAATGTGGTGGCGCTGAATACCAACCACATGAAGGAAAATCCTGTAAAAGAGTGAGCAATGAAGAGCTTTTAGAACTTCCTTGCGATGTGCTGGTTCTTGCAGCTTTAGAGAATCAAATCACCGGTGAAAATGCCGGCCGAGTGAAGGCGAAAATTATTATTGAGTTGGCTAACGGCCCAACAACCGATGAAGGTGATAAAATTTTACAAGAACGTGGCATTATTGTTATCCCTGATATTTTAGCGAATGCCGGAGGAGTGACGGTGAGTTATTTTGAGATGGTTCAGAATAAACAAAATTTTTATTGGGATTTGGAGGAGGTTCAAAAAAAACTTAAGAAAATTATGGTGGAGGCATGGAAAAATGTCGCGATGGTGCAAGTTGAATACAGTTGTTCTTATCGCCATGCTGCTTTGATTACAGCCCTTAAACGCCTCGATGAAATAATAAAGTTGAGGGGGCTCGTATAACGCTCTTTAGAGGTATTTTAGTTTCCCTTTTGCTTGCTGTATGGAGGAATAACCTTTTCTTGTAAGAATTGCCTCAAGTTCCTGGTTTATTCTTTTAAAAGCAAATGCTCCTTCTTTTTCAAAAGTTGTGGCGATTTGCACAGCGTCAGCTCCAGCTAAAAGAAATTCAAAAGCATCAAGCCCTGATTGTATGCCACCGACACCAAAACTGGACACTTCGTCTTTGAGTAATTCATAGAAAACTCTTACATTTGCCAAAGCAATAGGCTTTATATACTCGCCACAAAGCCCGCCAAGCCCTTTTTTGGGTTTTATGATGGGGGTTTCGGTCTCGGGATCAATAATGAGCGTATTCCCAACAGAATTTATACAGGAGATAAAAGCAATTTTGTATTTTTTTATGATTTCGGCCATGTGTTGCTGATGAACAAAATCGAAGTAGGGGGGCAATTTTAAGCCCAGCGGTTTATCTCCCAACTTTGCAACGGCCTGTAAAACTTTTTCAGTTTGTTCAAAATCGTAGCCTACTTGCGGCTTTCCTTCCACATTGGGGCAACTTAAATTTACTTCAATGAGTGTGGCATCGCTTTTTTGAAAAGCCTCCACCATTATTCGATAATCTTCCACTGAAAGACCCGAAACGCTGGCGATGATGGGCTTTTGATACTTTTTGAGTTGCGATGTAAATTTTACATATTCTTTATAGCCTAAATTGGGTAGTCCCATGCTTTGGATAGAGCCATGAGGAAGACGAACATAGCGTGGTTCGGCATTGCCTTTTCTGGGCTCAATAGTGCAAGATTTCATCATGATCGCAGCAGAATCTGAATGGGCGATAATCTCCAATTCTTCCAGCGTGGCATCTTTGGGACCAGAAGCATTGCAAATGTAACCATCAAATGCTATTTCAGCTATTGCAGTTTGGATAGGCATAGGCTTAATATTTAAGGCGATCCGACTAGCCTAATATTCCTCCAGCAAACCAAAAGGGGCAAGTCGAACTTGTTTTGTTTCTTAAAACTGATACTATGGCGCAGGTCATTTCTTCTCCATCAACTAAGGCTATAGGGAGTTCCTCTAGCCTTAATATTCAACCCCACGCACGTATGATGAAATGTATTTATGCCTTCGAGGAAGGTAACAAGGATATGAAAGATTTATTGGGTGGGAAAGGCGCAAATTTGGCGGAAATGACGCTTTTGGGTTTGCCAGTTCCACCAGGTTTTACTATTACTACCGAGGTGTGTCAGTATTTTTTGGCACACGGCGACTACCCAGAAAGTTTTGTGAGGGAATTGGATAGCCATTTGGTGAGTTTGGAAAAAGCGATTGGGAAGAAATTTGGGGATAGTGAAAATCCATTGTTGGTATCGGTACGTTCGGGTGCTAAGGTTTCTATGCCGGGGATGATGGATACGATTTTGAATTTGGGTTTGAATGATAAAACGGTTGAAGGACTTAAGGAAAAAACTGGCAATGAGCGGTTTTGTTATGATGCTTATCGCCGTTTTGTGAATATGTTTGGCAATGTGGTTATGGGGGTAGATCATGATTTTTTTGAGGAGGCGATTGATAAAATTAAGCAGCAGAAAGACCTAAAATTGGATACGGATCTGGATAGCTCCGATCTAAAAATATTGGTGTCCCAATTTAAAGCAATTATTAAAGAAAAAACGGGGAAAGCTTTCCCAGAGGATCCTCGCGATCAATTAAAATTGGCAATTGAAGCGGTTTTTAGCTCTTGGAATAGCGATCGTGCTAATACCTATCGAAAAATTAATAGTATTAGTGGCCTTCATGGAACCGCTGTAAATGTACAGGCGATGGTTTTTGGTAACATGGGTAATACTTCGGGTACAGGGGTTGCTTTTACGCGTAATCCATCGACAGGAGATAAAGAGTTTTATGGTGAATTTTTGATAAATGCACAGGGTGAAGATGTGGTGGCAGGGATTCGTACGCCCCAAAAACTAACGCACCTGCATGAAGTGATGCCGGAAATTTTTAAGCAATTGGATGAGGTTCGCCAGAAATTGGAAAAACATTACTGTGATATGCAGGATATTGAGTTTACGATTCAAGAAGGAAAGCTTTATATGCTGCAAACACGCAATGGTAAACGCACGGCAAAGGCTGGGATTAAGATGGCGGTTGATATGGTAGCTGAAGGTTTGATTACCCAAGAAAAGGCATTACTTCGTCTTGATGCCAATCAATTAAAGCAGATGTTGCATCCTGATATTAATCCAAAAGCTCCTAAAAATGTTATTGCCAAAGGTTTACCGGCTTCACCCGGAGCAGCCTGTGGTAGGGTGGTTTTTACTGCAGATGAAGCTCAACAATGGGCTTTTGAAAGAGATGAGAAAGTTATTTTGGTGCGTAAGGAAACGAGTCCTGAAGATATTCATGGCATGCATGCTGCTCAAGGTATTTTGACCTCAACGGGGGGCATGACCTCCCATGCGGCGGTGGTTTGCCGTGGAATGGGTAAATCTTGTGTTGCCGGCTGTGCAGACATTTTGGTGGATGCAAAATCTAAGGTTATGAAAATTGGTAATTTAGAGATTCATGAAGGCGATGTGATTACGCTTAACGGTACAACCGGTGAGGTGATGTTAGGTGCTGTAGAGATGATGGAGGCCGCGATGACTGAGGATTTTAAGACGATGTTGGGTTGGGCTGACAAGGTAAGACATCTGCGCATACGCACCAATGCGGATACACCTCATGACGCACGCATTGGTCGTGAATTTGGAGCTGAAGGTATTGGGCTTTGTCGCACTGAACATATGTTTTTTGAAGAGAACCGTATTGAAGTGGTACGTGAAATGATTCTTTCTAAAACTTTAGAAGGAAGGCAGAAAGCATTGGCTAAACTTTTGCCAATGCAGCGTCAAGATTTTGTTGGCATTTTTGAAGCGATGAATAGTTTTCCAGTTACGATCCGTTTACTTGATCCCCCTTTGCATGAGTTTTTGCCTAAAACCAAAGCGCAATTGGAGGAACTTTCCAGAGAAATGAATGTTTCGGTTGAAGATCTGGAACGTGTTGCTGATGATTTACACGAAATTAATCCAATGCTTGGACACCGTGGTTCACGCTTGGGTATAACATTTCCCGAGATTTATGAGATGCAGGTACAAGCGATTATTGAAGCGGCGATTGATGTTTCCAAACGGGGCGTTGTGGTGCAACCAGAAATTGAATTACCTTTTATCGGTAGTTTAAAAGAGTTGCAGACAGGACGTGCTATGGCGGAAGGAATTATTGAAAAATACCGTGCAGAGATTACGTTTGAATACAAAATCGGAACGATGATTGAACTACCACGCGCGTGTTTAATCGCCGATGAACTGGCTGTCTATGCGGACTTTTTCTCTTTTGGAACCAACGATTTAACGCAGATGACCTGGGGGTATTCTCGTGACGACGCAGGTAAGTTTATGAACTACTATCTTGAGCATAATATTTTGGAACGCGATCCAATGGAAAGTATCGATCAACAGGGTGTCGGCAAATTAATGGAGATGTGTGTTACCCTGGGACGAAAAACAAAACCTGATATGGATATTGGTATTTGCGGTGAACAGGGTGGCGAACCAAGCTCTATTAAATTCTGTCACAAAATCGGGCTAAACTATGTAAGCCTTTCGCCTTATCGTGTGCCAATTGCACGTATTGCAGCGGCTCAGGCCGCGCTTAGTTAGGCTTATGATTGTTTTTTTGTATTTGCCCTGCAAGTGCAGTAGCCACTTCTAATCTTATTGCTGAAGATGGGTTGGTTATTAATTGGTCTTCTCCCATGTAACGAAACCCTGGAGGGATTTTACCTGCTCTAATATTATTTATAAATATGTTTGTGGTATCAACCATAGTTGCTACTTCGCTTGAACGGCATGTGTTTAGTAATTCTTGAATTAACTCACTATATTCTTTATGTATAGCAAGACTTAATCCGCTATTGATAATTGAAGCAGAAATGGTAAATCTACATATTAAGGATTGCTTCATTTTGCCATTTTTACAGCTGTATTCAGCAATCCTTAATTCATACTTTTGCTGTACCCCTTTATTTAATGTAACTAAAAAAATACCATACCTTTTGCCATAAGCTTGAATATTTATTAACCCCTTTGAATCATGCTTATCAGAAAGTAATATTCCATTATCATCTAAAAAATCGACTAACTCTAAAATACTAGCTTGCATATCGCTTTCAATCTCATCTTCCTTGTCGTCAGTGTCGTTAGAGCCATCACTCGAATCATCTTCTGCCATTTGACTACATATAATTATTACTTAGTCCTAATTATACAATAAATTCTTTGTATTGCAAATGATTGCGCCTACAATCCCCAGTGCATTTTTTCCTTTAAATTGAGGTAAAAATTGGATTTAAAGCGGATAAGTGGAAAAATGTTTTTGGCGATAGCGATTTTAAGATTATCTTCTAGCTGTAGAGGTAAGGTTGTGTGGCCATCCAGTACTAGCCCTAGTTCGTGGGTTTCCATTTTAGGGACAGACATGCTTATTGTGAGGGTTTGCTCGCCTGAGATAACCAGGGGTCGTGTATGGGGGTTTAAAGGCGTTAAGGGTGTAATTAAGATTGCTTTAAGGTTGGGGTGCACCATTGACCCTCCGGCCGATAAGGAGTGTGCGGTTGAGCCGCTGGGTGTGGCGATGATGAGGCCATCGGCTTTGCAGGAAAGATGGTCTTGCGTGTCTGATGCTAATTTTAATGAAAATTCAATAAGTCGTAATGGCAAATTTTGGCCTATTAGTGCTTCGTTTAAAACTAAATATTGGCCGATTTCTTTGTTTTTGCGATAATGAATTATCTGTAATAGTTCCCGCTTATCTACTGTAAACTGGTTTTGAAATATTTTCTGTAAAGCATCTTCCAGTTGATCAGCTTTTATTTCGGTAAAAAAACCACGATTCCCCATGTTAACGGCTAAAATGAGTGGTGCTTTTATAGATGTATAGGCGGCGCTTTTAATGATCGTGCCGTCTCCTCCAATAATAATAACCAGG
>CAYMDR010000057.1:0-7688 GCA_964389195.1 uncultured Candidatus Peribacteria bacterium
TTAAACATTTCATTTATCATCTTGATATAAAACCAAATAAAATACATGTAGCTGATAATTCATCTTCACATGATCACGCGCGACACGCAGATGCAAAAATTAAAGTCGGAGCAAAACAATAGCTTGAATGAAAATATTAGTCGGGAGGCCGATCCAAGCAAAACACCTGAAGATAACCATCTTTTTGAGGTTACTTTGCGTCCCCAAACTTTAGCGGAATATATTGGCCAAGAGGAGATTAAAAAGAACTTGGATGTTTTTATTAGAGCTGCTAAAAAACGGGATGATATTTTGGAACATGTACTTATTCATGGACCACCGGGTCTTGGAAAAACCACTTTGGCAACGATTATTGCTCATGAAATGGGTGTTAATATTAAAGTAACCTCCGGTCCCGCCTTGGAAAAACAGGGGGATGTCGCTTCGCTTATTACTAATTTGCGTGAGGGAGATATTTTATTTATTGATGAGATTCACCGCTTGAGACCGGCTGTGGAAGAGGTTCTTTATACGGCTATGGAGGATTTTGGGTTAGATTTAATTATTGGCAAAGGCCCCTCAGCACGTTCGATGCGCCTTAAATTGCCTAAGTTTACCCTTATAGGTGCTACTACAAAAATGAGCATGCTTTCCTCTCCTTTACGGGATCGCTTTGGAGCTGTGTACCGTTTAGATTTTTATGATCAACCCAGTATTGAAAAAATCATCCATCGTTCCGCTACAATTTTAAAATGTAAAATCGATGAAAAAGCTGCAAAACGACTTGCAGCCTGTTCTCGTCAAACGCCGCGTATTGCGAATCGTTTTTTGCGAAGAGTCAGAGATTTTAGCGATATTCATGATCAGGAAATTATCGATACAATAATTGTTAATAAGGCTTTAGAGGCTTTAGGTATTGATGAATTTGGCCTCGATACTATTGATAGAGGTATTTTGCGAGCCATTATTCAGAAATTCAAAGGAGGCCCTGTTGGTTTAAATACCATAGCCGCCGCGCTTTCTGAGGAACAGGATACGATTGAGGATATCTATGAACCATACCTTTTAAAACTGGGATTACTGGAGCGCACTCCGCGCGGACGCTTGGTAACTCCCCTGGCTTACAACCATTTGGGACTCACACTTACATCTTAACCATTTTTTCATGAAGACACTCTCTTCTAGAAATAGTTTTTTTACGGCGGTTTTCCTGAGCATGCTTTTACTTTTTTCTGGCTGTCAAAGTAGCACTGATCCCAACACGGGCATTCAGGAGGATCACCCCCTGGAAAGAAGAATTGGTATTCTTAAATCTTTGGGTGGCATAAAAACTAGCGATCAAGGCACTCATCTTTTAAAACTTGATAACGGCGATACCATTTTATTGAGGAGTTTACAGCTTAATCTGGATGATGCCATCTATCTTAATCAAACTGTAGAAGTAAGAGGATTATTAAACTATACCACCGATGAAAGGCAGATTATGGAGGTCATGAATATTGATGTACTTGATGAGGTTCCTAATTTAAAAATTGAAAGTAAAACGTGGGAGGATTATGAAAGTAAAGAACTGGCGTTTGCTATAAAATACCGGAGTGATTTTAAAGTGAAACAGCTTGGGAATAGTGTAACTTTTGAAAAGACCTATGAACCCAAAGAAAGTGAAACTGATGAAAAAGCTATTACTCATAGCTTTAAAATTGAACGTTTTAAACTTGAAGCTGATCAAACCGCTTTAACTTATTTAGGTATTGAAAAAGAAGATCAAATGTCTGCAGCTGGCGTTTCTAAGAGTAAAATTGGGGTAAAAAGTTTGGATGCTTTTAAAAAAATGTTTAGCGGTATCAATGGCACCGGTTACTTTGTGCAACAAGAAGATTTTCTTTATGGCATAACGATTGAGGCCGGTAACGATGAATTCAGCTTAGAAGATCAAAACTTATTTCATGAGATGCTTGGTACTTTTCAATTATTAGATGAAGTAAGTGAAGAAACTATGGATGAGACTTTGCAGCAAGGGGAAGAGAATACAGATACAGAAAAAGACAAAGCACTTGAAGCTACTTCTTCTGATACCACAAGTGCTGCCGGTCATCTTGATTTTGAAAGCAATTTCGAGAATGTTGATACACCCCAGGAACTTATTACTGGCTTTGAAACTCTTCAAAGTGAAGCTTTTCATTTTAGTATGCAGTATCCTAAGCAATGGTATTACTCCGGTGCAGCGGGCACGAGCAGTGATGTCGCAAGGCATTACGAGTTTGGTAGTAAGCCCTTGGAAGAAGCACCGGGTAGTGTAACTTTAGATGTTACTTCCGGTTCAATTCCAAGCGGAACCTCTTTAAATACTCATGGCAAAGAGGTTATTAAAGTGGAGAAAAATGGATTAGTGGAAATTTATGTTAAAGGCAATGGGGGTAGAGTCTATAAGATATCAGGCTCTGATAAGGATGCCAGTACCTTACTACAAATGGCCGGTACACTCCAAGATACCTAAGAAAAATTTATTGACAATGGTTCACTAGCACTCTATTATTGAGAGTGCTAGTTTATTTATTTAGCATGCCTATATGCCACATAATAAAGGTTTATTCCGTAAAGTCTAAATGTGTTATGTTTTTTGGCTCCCTGAGTTTTATATGATAGAATAAAGAGAAATTGATTATTTCACTTAAAATTTAAATACTAATAAATTAACAAAAACACTATGGCTGATAATCGTTTTGAAAAGTTTACCAAAGAGGCGAAACAGGCTTTAATTGTTGCCCAAGAGAAAGCAAAAGAGGCGAAGCTTAACTACGTTGGTACCGAGCATATTTTGATCGGTATTTTGGCGCAAGTTAATTCACTGGGAGCGGCTATTTTGCTTAACTTTGGTGTTTCCCTAGATAATGTTTACCTTGTTCTTAAAACGGTAGGACGGATGAATAATGTTCAGACCGCTACCGCTCAAAAAGGGTGGGGTGGTTTAAGTGGGTTCGCCAAGAAAGTGATTGAGGGCGCTATGATGTCAGCTCATCAGTTTAACCATTCTTATGTGGGAACTGAACATTTATTGTATGCCTTGGTTTGCCAAGAAAATACGGCTGCTACCGTTATTTTAGAAAATATGAAGGTGAGTCCTTCTGACATTAAAGAGCAAATTGTTCAGACTTTTGAAAAAAATAAAGAGCTGAATAAAGGGGTCGCTGAGGGTGGAACCGCAGCGATGATGAACCCTATAGAATTTTTCTTGAGTGGTTTACACGGGGTTCTGGTTGGGAATATGGGCAATAAAGAAGGCTTTAACAAAGAGGAGCACAAGCATGGGGCTGAAGATACTACCAAGCAAGGCGGAGGAAAAGCGCCAAAAACTCCCGCTCTTAACTATTTTACTACCGATTTAATTGCCGAAGCTCGAAAAAATAAATTTAGTCCGGTAGTGGGAAGGGAAAAAGAGATTGATCGTGTTATTAGCATTCTTTGCCGCAAGACCAAGAATAATCCTGTATTAAGGGGCGAGCCCGGTGTTGGTAAAACAGCTATCGTAGAGGGTTTGGCTCAAGCTATTGTCATGGAACAGGTGCCTGATAATATGTTAGATAAGCGTATTTTATCGCTTTCTATGACTTCGGTTGTAGCTGGGACCAAATATCGAGGAGAGTTTGAGGAACGCATTAAACAGATTTTGGATGAAGCGGCTTCACTTTCTAATGTTATTTTATTTATTGATGAGCTTCATAGTGTTATTGGTGCAGGATCCGCTGAAGGAAGTTTGGACGCGGCCAATATACTTAAGCCGGCTTTATCCCGTGGACGAGTGCAGGTTATTGGAGCAACAACCAGTAATGAGTATCGCAAATATATTGAAAGTGACTCCGCTTTAGAACGACGCTTTCAACCAGTGTTTGTAGCAGAACCTAACGAAGAGGATAGTATTAAAATTATGAAAGGGCTACGTGAAGGTTTTGAGGAACATCACAATTTAGTAATTGATGACACCGCCTTACAAGCGGCGGTAGAGATGTCTAAACGTTATATTCATGACCGCTTTTTGCCTGATAAAGCTATAGATCTTGTTGATGAGGCTTGTTCTATTAAAAGGATTAAAAGTAAAGGACATGCCGATAAAGTTCGTAAGCTTCAAAAAAAGTTAAGTGAAATCATTAAAACCAAGGAGGAGTCCGTATCGAATCAAAATTATGAGTTTGCGGCAGAGCTTCGTAATAAAGAGTTGGAATTATTAAAAGAGATTGAGATCAACAAGATGGTTAAGATTCCTCGTGATCAAAGGGAAACTATTGTTGAAGAAGATATTGCCCGTGTTGTTTCCAATATAACCGGTATTCCTCTGACCCGTTTGGTGAAGAGCGATATGTCAAAACTGATGAATTTGGGTGAAGTACTTAAAAAGAGAATTATTGGTCAGGATGAGGCTGTAGAGGCTGTTGCCAAGGCTATTCAAAGATCCAGAGCCGGCTTTGCAGATCATAACCGCCCAGTAGGATCTTTTATCTTTATGGGGCCGACCGGTGTAGGTAAAACGGAATTAGTAAAAGCCATTGCTAAGGAGATTTATGATGATAAAGATGCGCTTATTAAGATCGATATGAGTGAATTTATGGAACGCCATAATACTTCGAGACTTATTGGTACCACTGCAGGTTATGTTGGTTATGAAGATGGAGGACAACTTACAGAAGCGGTTCGTCGTAAACCTTATGCTGTTGTTTTATTTGATGAGATCGAAAAAGCCCATCCCGATTTCTTTAATTTGCTGCTTCAAATTTTGGAAGATGGCGTACTTACAGATAGTAAGGGGCGTGCTATCGACTTTAAAAATACGACGATTGTTATGACTTCCAATATTGGAGCTAAGCGTTTGACAGAAACGGCCGCCCCACTTGGTTTTGCACTTTCTACTAATGAGCAACAGGCTGCGGAACAGAGTTATGAAAAAATCAAAGAAAATGTTTTGGAAGATTTAAAGAACCATTTTAGACCCGAGTTTTTAAATCGTGTCGATAAAGTGATTGTCTTTAAGCCTCTTACTAATGAGAATATTAAAGAGATCGTTAAACTGCATGTGGGGTATCTTGAGGATCGTATTAAAAAGAAAAATATATCCTTAGATTTAACGCCAGGTGGCTTGGAAGTTTTGGCTAAATTAAGCTATGATCCTCACTATGGTGCACGGCCGGTGCGTCGCAAATTACAAGAGGTCGTGGAGGATGTCTGAACGGAAAAATTCTTAATGGGGGATTTTCATGATGGAGATAACGTTAAGATCCTTAAAGAAGGAGAAGCCATTCGTTTAGCCAAAGGGCTTAAAAAAAGGGTAAAAAAAGAGGCAGTTACTGCCGCTCCGGAAGATGTGCCTGCGGCGGCGTAGTTTAGGATTTAATTCATAGAGCGCAAACTGCGATTTGCGTGGTTGACAATCTTGGTGAGAGCCCCTAATATTGAGGGGCTTTTCGCTACGGGGCTCTTTTAAAAGCCTGGCAAGGTCGCCCCAAAGAGAAGCTTTATTCTTAATAGACTTTGCCAAGGTGTTATTTTATGGCGACTGCAACTGTTAAAAAACAGGCTTCCACTCACATGGACGAGCTTTTATTGAGTATGGGTGAGATCCCTATGCCTGTACCTGGAACCCTTGTCGATGGGAAGGTTATTACTGTTTATAAAAATAAGATTCTGGTTGATCTTAATGGTTTTTCTACCGGCCTTATTAGTGGGCGTGAGGCGAAAGACAGCGGCGATACTATCAAGAATATCAAAGCTGGAGATGATATTTCGGCCTATGTTATTGAAGGGGAAAATGATGAAGGTTACATTGTCCTTTCTTTGCGCAAGGCTAATCAAGAAAGAACATGGAAGCGTTTTATTGATGCTTTTGATAAGCAAGAGGTTATTACGGTTAAGGCTCATGAGGCTAATAAAGGAGGTTTGTTACTAGAAATTGATGGTATTAAGGGTTTTATTCCAGTATCTCAATTAGCACCAATGCATTATCCTCGCGTGAATGATGCTGATGCTAATATGATTTTACAAAGATTACAGGCTTTGGTGGGCATTGAGTTTATGGTGAAGATTATTAATATTGATAAGGATAATGGTAAATTGATTCTTTCTGAGAAGGCCGCAATGGAAGAACAACGAAAGGGAGCCTTATCTAAATTGAAGATTGGGGAGAAAGTGCATGGTAAGATTAGTGGTATTGTGAAGTTTGGTATCTTCGTGGCTTTTGATGGTCTTGAAGGTTTAGTGCATATTTCTGAAATCGCTTGGGGACATGTTAAGAACCCAGGTGACTATGGTAAGTTGGGCGACAAGGTTGATATTATGGTTATTGGGGTTGATGGAGATAAGATTTCGCTTTCCATGAAGCGTTTAGTGGCTGATCCTTGGTTAGAAGCTGCTAAAGTGTTTAAGATTGGAACAGTTGTGGAAGGTGAGGTTAATCGTCTTACACCATTTGGTGTTTTCGTTAAGTTGAATGACGAAATTAATGGCCTCATTCATATTACTGAAATTGGCAATGATCAAATTAAAGATCCTGCAGAAATTCTTAAAATTGGCGATAAATTAACGGCTAAGGTGATTGCCGTTGAACCTGAAGAGCATCGCGTTGGACTTTCTATTAAGGCTTTGACCGAGGAACCTAAGAAAAAAATTAAGAAAGAGGTAAAAGAGGGTGATGAGAAAGCAGAAGGCGAAGAGGAGAAACCTGCCAAAAAAGCTAAAAAAACTGAGACCGAAGAGGATGTTGAAGCTGAGGAAAAGGCTGTAAAGAAAGCTGCGAAGAAAAAATAAAGTTTAATGGTTTTGACTTTATTTTATTATAATTTTTTGAATAAGCGAATGCTTGGATGTGGCGCTGGAGCCCTATTGGGATCGGCGCCATATTTGGTATGTTCTTCAAAATAAGCAAGATACTCTTTGCCATTTTTTGTCTTAAAACGAATATATTCACCATAATGGTTAAGATATTCGTCTTCCGCTGGATATAATTCCAGAAATTTTCTGCGATAGAAAACAGCGTTGTCTGTTAATTCTTTAGTTATTTCCTCATCACGCATCGCCGCAAATTCAGGAGGAATCTTGCCATCTTCCATCTTTTCCGGCATTCCTGATATTTCTTCCGATGAAGATATATCTATAGTGGAAGTTGTAGACACTTTTAATTCATTGATGGCACTTTCTATAGCGCTTTGTAAAATTTTGTAGCCGGCAGGACTGAGATGAATGTTGTCTGCTCCTTGGTAGCCAGCAACCAATATGTGTGTTGGTACCACTTTTTGAGGACCATTTGCTGTCCCCTCTTGTTCCATAATGAACGTATTAACCCGTTCATAGAGGTCTTGATGCCTTTTAGCTGCCTCTGGATGATCTTTAAAGCGGCTCTTAATAGCATCTTCTAAGGGGGGCATAGTGCTGGCTACTACCAGTAAACCTTTGGCGCGAGCTTGGCTATACATTGAAACTAAATTGCCGGTGATTTCCTGAAATTTTCGGTCGGTATCTTCATCAGTATCAAGCTTAGCAGTTAAGACGTCGTTGGTGCCTCCACCAAAAACAATGGCTTCTAAAGTTTTATCTTTTTCTATTTCATCTTTCCAGATACGACTCATGTAATTGGTATCTTTTCCGGTCATTTCCGGTTGAGGAGGAAGATCCGGTCGGTCTGGATTGGGTGGATTTTTCCTTTGATGGAAACCGAATGAAACAAA
>CAYMDR010000058.1:0-7658 GCA_964389195.1 uncultured Candidatus Peribacteria bacterium
TTTCCTGATTGCGAGTTAGAGATTATTCACAATCTTCTATAGTGTCAAGCAAGAAAGTTGATTTAGATGCAAGCTTGTAGTTTAACTCTTTAACTTACCATTCGGTCAACATCTGGTTGGTCGAGATACTACCGCAGAGTTATTCTATTTGTCAATGGTAAGTTTGTATTCTAAAAAAGAGGATGATATTTTCATTAACATATGCTAAAAGTGAATAGTTCATTGTTTTTTGCCGGGATGGTGGAATTGGTAGACACGCTAGCCTTAGGAGCTAGTACCCTAAAAGGTGTGGAGGTTCGAGTCCTCTTCCCGGCACCAAGAAGTAAAAAGCATTAGATGTTTCAGGTTTTGAACTAATGCTCTTTTTATGTAAGATTACAGTGGTAACCATAAATAATTTCATTTGATGCCATCACCATTTGTTCATCTCCATGTCCATTCGCATTATAGTTTGCTTGACGGCTTGGGTACGCCTAAAAGTATTGTAAAGGCAGCTAAAGAGCAGGGTTCACCGGCGGTTGCTTTAACGGATCATGGTGTTTTATATGGAGCGATTGAGTTTTATAAAGCGGCAAAAGAGGCGGGTGTTAATCCTATTATTGGTTGTGAGGTGTATGTGGCTCCACATTCACGTTTTGATCGCACCCCGGGTAGTGAAAATAAACCTTTTCATCTTATTTTACTGGCTACCAATCGAGAGGGGTATCAAAATTTATTAAAATTGGTGTCACAGGCCTATTTAGAGGGGTGTTATTATAAACCGCGTATAGACTATGGCTTAATGAAGGCTCATCATGAAGGTATTATTGCTTTAAGCGGATGTTTAGCTGGTGAGTTAGCACGCTCTATTCTACAGGCAGATCAAAAGCAGCAACTTGAGGTTATCCAAAAGTATCAGGAGATTTTTGGAAAAGAAAATTTTTATTTGGAGATGCAGGATCATCCTTTGCTTGATGAGCAAAAAATTGTAAATGATCGTTTGATTGAACTTTCTAAACTTAGCGGGGCACCGCTTGTTGCTACGCAAGATTCGCATTATGTGCACAAAGATGATGATACAGCTCAAGATATTTTACTTTGTATTCAAACGCAATCGACCCTTCCAGAAACCAATCGCATGAAATTTGATGGCGATTTTTCTTTACGAAGCAGCGAAGAGATGTATGAATCTTTTAAGCATGTACCTGAAGCTCTAGAAAATACGGTCAAAATTGCTGAAAGGTGCAATATACAACTGGATTTTGGCCAAAATTTTATTCCTACGTTTAAAACACCAAATGGTGAAAGTTCCGCTGAGTATCTCCGTCAGCTCTGCGAAGAAGGGCTGCAGAAACTCTATGGTGAAAAACCTTCGGAAAATGCGGTTAAACGTTTAAATTATGAACTGGAGATTGTGAATAGTATGGGTTTTAACGATTACTTTTTGATCGTGTGGGATTTTGTGAAATTTGCTAAGGATGCAGGGATTACGGTGGGACCGGGGCGAGGATCAGCGGCGGGATCTTTAATAACGTACTCCTTAAACATTACAGAGCTTGATCCTTTACAACATGGTCTTATTTTTGAACGCTTTTTGAATCCAGAACGTGTAAGCATGCCAGATATTGATATCGATTTTGCGGATAATCGTCGTGATGAAGTTTTGATGTATGTTCGCAAAAAATACGGTATGGAAAACGTTGCGCAGATTATTACTTTTGGAACGATGGCAGCACGCGCAGCTGTGCGTGATGTGGGTAGAGCCATGGGTTACCCTTATGCCGAAGTTGATAAACTTGCTAAGCTTATTCCTCCTCCGGTTCAAGGAAGACATGTTCCCCTGCTCCAATCTATTGAAAAAGATCCGGCACTTAAAAATGCTTATGCTCAGGATGTTCGTGCTAAAGCGCTTTTGGATAATGCAGTTAAATTAGAGGGAACCGTACGTCACGCAGGGACTCATGCTTCGGCGGTGGTGATGTCGGAACAACCTTTAGTGAACTATACGCCATTGCAACGTTCAACCGGTGGCGGAGAGGATATTATTACTCAATATTCCATGAAACCGATTGAGGAGATCGGGCTTTTAAAAATGGACTTTTTGGGTTTGAAAAATTTAACGATTATTCAAAAAACGTTATTGATTCTTAAAAAAATTCATGATCTCACTTTAGCCTTGGATAAAATTCCCATGGACGATGAAGCGACCTTTAAGTTATTACAAAAGGCTGATACCACTGGGGTATTTCAGCTAGAATCATCGGGAATGCGTCGTTATATTAAAGAGCTTGAGCCCACGCGTTTTGAAGATATTGTGGCGATGATCTCATTATACCGCCCAGGGCCGATGGAATGGATTCCTGCTTATATTAAAGGTAAACATAATCCAGAAACGGTGCGTTATTTTCATCCATCTTTTGAATCGATTCTTAAAGAGACCAATGGTGTGGCTATTTATCAGGAACAGATTTTACAGATCGCCCGAGATTTTGCTGGTTTTAGTTTGGGGGAAGCCGATATTTTACGTAAGGCGGTGGGTAAAAAAAACCCGGTACTTTTGAAAGAGCAGAAAGAAAAATTTATCCAAGGTGCACTGCAGAAATCCCATCAGAAAAAGTTTGCCGAAGAGGTTTTTGAAAAAGTGATTGAGCCGTTTGCGGGGTATGGTTTTAATAAAGCCCATGCGGCTTGTTATGCCATGATCTCTTATCGTACCGCCTACTTAAAGGCACACTATCCTGCAGAATTTATGGCGGCGCTTATGTCTTGCGATCATGATAATACGGATCGTATTGTGATAGAAATTATGGAATGTGAAGAGATGGGTATTGCGGTTTTGCCTCCTTCTATTAATGAATCTTTTTCTAATTTTACGGTAGTGGATAGTAAGACGATTCGTTTTGGTTTGAGTGCGATTAAGGGCTTAGGAGAAGGTACTATTGAGGATATGCAAGAGGTGCGTAAGGCCGGAAAATTTGTATCGCTAGAAGATTTTTTAAAGCGTGTTCCGGTAAAAGTTATTAATAAAAAAACGGTTGAGGCATTGGCCGGTTCGGGAGCGATGGATGATTTTGGTGAACGCAAAGCTATCATGGAGAGTGTTGAAACTATGTCCACTTTTGCCAAATATGCCCAAGAGGCTGAAGATCAAGATCAAAGTAGTATTTTTGGAGCCATGGATCAGGAGGATACAACAGCAGCAACTTTTAATTTACGAATAGTGAAGCCGGCCTCTTTTATGGAGCGTCTTAATTTTGAAAAACAGTTTTTGGGAATGTATGTATCAAGCCATCCTTTACGAGGCCTTAAAAAATATTTAGCTAGGAAAGTTAATTTAATTCAAACGTTAGAAAAAAAAGATATTGGTAGAAATATAAAACTGGGTGGACTTATGAGTAAGGCTAAGAAAGTTTTTACTAAAGCTGGTACCTATATGCTCTATGGCGAATTGGAAGATCCTACCGGGCGTATTGAGATTGTGGTTTTTCCAAAAACCTATACTCTCTATCAACATTTATTGCAGGAGGGGCAAATTTTAGTTATAGAAGGTCGCTTAGATAACCGCAGTAATGGCTTGCAACTTTCGGCCAATAATATTAAAACGATCTCTTTAGAAAGCATGATTCAGAATGCAAAAGAGTTGAATCTTTACGATGAAAAAGAAAAGATGGAACGCAAACAGAAAATTCTTGAAATAGATAAAAAAACGGTGGAGTTTGATCCCATGGAAGAGGTGTATGTTGCTCCTGCTGAAACTGTGGATGAGTCCTGGAAAGAGGATCCCTATGTGATTGAAATTCCGGCTGGCACGAACGTGGAGCGGATGAATCAGCTGAAAAGTGTGCTATTGGCGCACCCGGGCGAGCGCAAGGTGGAGCTGGTGCTGGGCACAGGGGCTGGCGCGCGAAGGATCAAAGCGCCGTTTGGAATAACGGTGACGGAGGAGATGCAAAGAGAGGTGACGGAGGTTTTAGGGTGAGAAAACTTGAATCTAAACCCTCTTAGCTTTAATATGAGCGGGTCTTTATCTTTTTTCTCTATGCTTCGAACGAATACTTGTCAGGATCTGAATCTTTCCCATGTTGGGCAGGAGGTTACGCTGTGCGGTTGGGTGAATAGTCGCCGTGATCATGGAGGGCTTATTTTTGTGGATTTGCGCGATCGCTATGGGCTTACGCAGATTGTTTCCGATCCTACAGCTTCGGCGGAGTGTCATGAAATTGCGGATAAAGTGCGTCCAGAATATGTGATTCAAATAAAAGGGGTTGTGAGGGCACGCCCTGAAGGTATGCGCAATGAAAAACTTTCTACTGGTGACATTGAGGTTTTGGTGAAAGATTTTCAGATTTTAAATAAGGCGAAGACTCCTCCATTTGAGATCGATCAGGATAAAGAGGTGAATGAGGAGCTGCGTTTGAAATACCGTTATTTGGATATCAGACGCTCCCGCATGAAAAATAATCTTTTAATGCGGCACCGGGTGATAAAGATGATTCGGGATTTGATGGATGGCAAAGATTTTATAGAAGTGGAAACGCCAATTTTGATTAAGGGAACACCGGAAGGGAGTCGTGAATATTTGGTCCCTTCTCGTCTTTATCCGGGTACTTTTTTTGTTTTACCACAATCACCTCAGCAGTTAAAGCAGCTTTTAATGGTGGCGGGTATGGATCGCTATTTTCAAATTGCACGCTGTTTTAGGGATGAGGATCAGCGTGGGGATCGCCAACCGGAATTTACGCAGTTGGATGTGGAGATGTCTTTTGTGGATGCCAACGACATTATGGAGATTAATGAGGAGGTTATGATTACGCTGGTGGAAAAGCTGGTGCCTCATAAAAAGATTTTGCAAAAACCTTTTCCGCGGATGACCTGGCAGGAGGCGATGGATACTTACGGTTCGGATAAACCGGATATCCGTTTTGGTCTGAAAATAGTGGACGTGAGCGATTTGGTGAAAGAAAGTGAATTTAAAGTTTTTACCGACGCGATTAAAGCTGGTGGTGTGGTAAAAGCTTTGAAGGTGGAAGGTGGTGCGCAGTTTACGCGTAAAGAGATCGACGATTTTACCGAGATTGCCAAGGTTTATAAGGCGAAAGGTTTGGCTTATATCCAGGTGACGGAGGAAGGGGCTAAATCGACTTTGTTGAAATTTTTTAAGGATGAAGAGGTTCGCGCGCTGCTTGAACGTGTAGGCGCGAAAGCTGGAGATATTGTCTTTTTTGCCGCCGATCAATACCAAACTGCTTGTGAAGCCCTTGGCCATGTACGCCTGGCGTGCGGGGACAGATTTAAACTTCGTGATCCCAATATTTTTGCGTTTTGTTGGATTTATGACTTCCCTCTTTTTGAGTGGAACGCGGATGATCAACGCCTGAATTCGGCGCATCATCCTTTCACCTGCCCTAAGGAGGAGGATGTTGGACTTTTGGACACCGAACCTCATAAAGTGCGCGCTAAAGCCTATGATCTGGCCTTAAACGGTTCAGAAGTGGGCGGCGGCAGCATTAGAATCCACGATCCTGAGTTACAGAGCAAGATTTTTGATATTCTAAAGATTAGCAAAGAGGATGCCCAGAGCCGTTTTGGCCACTTATTACACGCCTTTGAGTTCGGAGCACCTCCACATGGCGGTATTGCCTGGGGACTGGATCGCTTAGTGATGATCTTTCAGGATGAGCCAAATATTCGTGAGGTGATCGCTTTCCCAAAAGATCAAAAAGCCAAAGATTTGATGCTGAATGCACCTTCGGAAATGCCTACAGAGCAAGTGGCAGAGATGCATATAAAGATCGATCTACCGAAGAAATAAAAATTTGGTATTGTGGTTATTAAATTTGCTTTATGATTTGGCTTATATTAGCAATATTATCAACAATGTGTTTTGCCTTAACACAGGTTTTTGATAATTATTATATAAATAAAATCTTTAGGGGACACCTTATATCAAGCATTTTCTATGGGCATATATTAAAAGTGGCCACTGTTTTTATCATTTTTATTATTTTTGTACCTTTAACTTTACCTGGGAAATTATGGCCTTATTATTTGATCATAGGTGTCACCGAAATACTTTATTTATTACCTTATTATAAGTCACTTCAGCTAGCAGACACATCGATTGTTGCAGCCTTATTTTCCTTGGGAACAATTTTTATTCCAATTTTCGCTTTTTTTACTGTTAAAGAAGTTTTGATGCCATATCAATATTTTGGTTTTATTTTAATATTGGTGAGTAGTACTTTGTTGAGTTTGCATGGGAGAAATATCAAATTAAAAATAGATATTTCTTTATTGTATATGTTTTTGGCTGTCTTACTATTGGCTCTACAGGCAGTAACTTATAAGTATATTTTTGCAAATACAGTTTGGACAAATGGATATTTCTGGTCATTTGTTTTTATAGGTTTAGGAACAATCTTTTTATTAATCCATCAAAACCATCGTTCAGTAATTATCGACGACTATCCTCATTTTTCAAAACAAGCACATATTGTTTTAGGGAACGTTTTACTGAGTATTATTGCTTGGGGTGGTTTTACCTATTCACTGATCTTTATTGATATTTCTGTCATGAAGGGAATTGAAGGTATGCAGCCCTTTTTTGTTATGATTTACGCATTGTTTTTTAAGAAAAGTTTCCCATATTTTTTTAAAGAGGCAATTGACTTTAAGAGCACATTTAAAAAAGGGGGACTTTTTATTTTTCTCCTACTAGGCGTTATATGCATCGTAGGATAGTTTTAATTTATGTTCCTGTATTCTCTCTCGCTTAAGTCTGTTTTTTTCGCTATAATGTAGGGAGCTTAAACTTTATTATGGGAGATACTTTTTTGAATGTCATCGTTTTTGCTGTTTTAGCAGCAGGTGCTTATCTGTTGTTTAAAATCCTAAAATTCTTCATCCATCATGAGGCGGATCATATGCGTTCGCTTAACTTGGTGTTTTTAAAGATCGCTATTCCTAAAAAAGATTCTAAACAGGATATGGAGGATGAACAGGCCTCAATGTCGGCTCAAAAGGATTTTAAGGAGATTTGCGGTATAGGTGCTCATCTTTTTGAAGCTCTTCACAGTATTTATACTCAAGATGTTAAGCACTATATCATCGGCCAAGATTTCTTTTCTTTAGAATATGCCGTTATAGAAAATCAAATCTATTTCTATATTGTTGTACCAAGAGATCTTAAGAGCCTTATTGAAAAGCAGATTACTTCCTATTATCCCGATTGTTATGTGGAGCAGGTAGAGGATTATAATATTTTCAAAGAAAACTCACGAACGGCTGCAAGTTTGATGTATTTGGCAAAAGATTATATTTATCCTATTAAAACCTATGCTCATTTACATAGTGATCCGCTGAATAATCTCACCAATGTTCTTTCCAAGTTGGGGTATCAGGATGGGGCAGCTATTCAAATTATGGTACGCCCTTTAAAAGATGGATGGCAGAAAAAGGGAAGAGAGGAAGCTAAAAATATCTTTACCCAAAAGAAACATCATCGTTCTTCTTTAAATCCCCTCACCTGGCTGAGTACATTATTTGATTTCTTATTTAAGGGCGAGTTGAGCGAACATAAACCGGATGAGGCCGCCGGCAGAACCACCCCGCTCACCGATGAAGAGGTAAAAGGCATGGAGGAAAAAAACTCTAAAATTGGTTATGAAACGGTCATTCGC
>CAYMDR010000059.1:0-508 GCA_964389195.1 uncultured Candidatus Peribacteria bacterium
TTCTTATCGCAAGGGCTGATCATGCTTTGGTTACTCGGCAGATTATTGTTGGATGTACACCTAAGGATTCTTATCAGGCTCTTATATTTGTTAAAAAATATGCGAGTCATAATTTCTATTCAACTCTTGGTGTTCATCCGCCCAATGCAGATGATTTGAATGAACAGGTGCTTTTACGTTTTAGAGAGTTGGTTTTGCAAGAAGATAGGATTGTAGGGTTAGGAGAAATGGGATTGGACTATTTTAGAAATTTAAAACCTGTTGCTATTCAGCAAAAGGCTTTTAAAGAGCAATTAATATTGGCTAAAGAACTTAATGTAGCGGTGGTTGTTCATGTGCGCGAGGCGTGGGAAGATGCTTTAACATTACTGCAGGAGGTTGGTAATACTAAAGTTGTTTTGCATTGTTTTACTGGGGATTTGCATATTGCTCAAAGATGTTGGGAGAGAGGATATTATACCTCTTTTTCAGGCGTGCTTACCTATCCTAACAATGGCTATCTGCGTGA
>CAYMDR010000059.1:521-4541 GCA_964389195.1 uncultured Candidatus Peribacteria bacterium
CCCTTATCTAACTCCTCAAACTTATCGAGGTAAACGGAATGAGCCTGCCTATGTTGTAGAAACAGCTAAAGAGTTAGCGCGAATAAAAGTTTTGGCTTTAGAAGAAATTGCTAAAATTACTACTGAAAATGCTATCAAGGCTTTTGACCGTGGATAGCTATGGAAGTTAAATTAGAGATTAGAGTAAGTTTTTTACAGCTTGGCTTAAATCTGAAAGGGGAGTGACGGTTATTTTTTTTGCGTCAATTTTTTCGGAAGTTTGTGGGATAATTATTTCTTTAAACCCTATTTTTTCCGCTTCATTAATACGTTTGGCTAGTTGATGAACCGATCGTAATTCTCCTGATAAGCCAACTTCTCCGGTGTAAACACAATCTGCGGGTAGAGCTGTTTTTTTGAAAGATGAAATAATCGCCATAATCACAGCTAAGTCGATGGCAGGCTCGGAAACCTTTAAGCCCCCTACTATATTTATGTAGACATCTTGATTACTCAAGTTAAGATGGAGATGTTTTTGAATAACTGCTATTAAAAGTTGTAAACGGTTAAGATCAAATCCGCTCGCTGCACGTTTTGGGTAGCCAAAAGGTGTAATATTTGTAAGCGCTTGAATTTCAATAAGAATGGGGCGAGTGCCTTCTAGTGTTGCAGCAATGGCCGAGCCGAAACTATCAGCTTTGCGTCCTTCTAGGAAAAGCTTAGAGGCATTACTAATCTCTTTTAAACCTTGATCGGTCATTTCGAAAATTCCTATTTCATTGGTTGATCCGAAACGGTTTTTTAGGCCTCGAATAATACGAAAATTCTGGAATCTTTCGCCCTCTATAAATAAAACGGCGTCGACAAGATGTTCTAAAATTCTGGGGCCAGCTAGATTTCCATCTTTGGTTACATGCCCAATAATGATGATGGGGATATTATTTTTCTTAGCAAAATTCATTAAAGATTCTGTGCAAAATCTTACTTGATTAATACTTCCAGCAAGTGAAGGAAGTACACTTGAGGCAATGACTTGAATTGAATCGATGATGATAAAATCGGCATTGAGGGTTTGGAGTGTGGCTAGGATATTTTCAAAGTTAGTTTCTGCTAAAAATAAAATATTTTCGTTACGGATATTTAAGCGTTGGGCGCGTAAACTTACCTGTTGTTGTGATTCTTCTCCTGAAATATAAAGAATGTTTTTGCGCTTTGGTGCTAGATTGGCGCAAAGTGTTAAAGTTAAGGTCGATTTTCCTATGCCCGGTTCGCCGCTTAAAAGAATCATGCTGCCTTCGACAATTCCCCCTCCCAGTACACGGTCAAGCTCTTGGATGTTGGTACTTAGACGTTCTTTAGCGGGTTCGCTTTTTAAAAGAGAAGAAACCTCTCTTGGAAGAGCCTCAACTTTTTTAGGATCTTCTTTGGCGACAACATCTTCATAAAAGGAGTTCCAGGCATCGCAATCTGGACACTTACCAAGCCATTTATAACTATTATGGCCACATTTTTCACAAATAAAGATGGTTTTTAGCTTCATATAATTTAAGAAAGTATCTCATCATAGATCTCTTCAGTTTTTTTTGCCATGATTTTTGCACTAAAGTTTTTAACATGATGATGACCTAAGAAGGCAATTTTTTCTTGAAGTGCTTTATTACTCATAAGTTGGCGCATTTTTTCAGCTAGGACTTTACTATTTGCTGGTTCTACTAGTTCACCATTTTTATGGTTTTGAATAATTTCAGGTATGCCGCCTACATCGCTGGCAATGATGGGTAATTGTGCTGCCATGGCTTCTAATAAAACCAACCCAAAGGCCTCTTTAATACTTGGTAAAATGAAAAGATCGGAACTTTTTAATAGTTTTGCGATGTTATCTTGTTGCCCTAAGAGTAATACTTTTCCTTGTAGTTTGGACTTAGTTATTTGTTTTTCTAAACGCTTTTTTTCAGGACCTTCTCCGATAATCATTAATTTGCTTTCTGGGTAGTCAGGTTGTATTTGTTGATAGGCTTCGATAAGGTATTTAAGGCCTTTTCTGGGATGGAGGGTAGCAATAGTTATAATGATAAATTCTTCATTGGTACTTTTAAAAAGCTGGTGGCGAATTTTACTTTTCTCTTGTGTTGAAAAATGAAATAAGGTTTTTTCGAAGTTTTCTAAATCGATGCCATTATAGATGGTGCTTATTTTGCCTTTTAATTTTGGATAGAGTTTTAAGAGGAGCTCCTTATTAGCATTTGAAACGGCGATAGTATGACTTATTTTTTTCAAATAAGATTCCTTGAGGATTTTTTTGATTCCGTTAAGAGCAAAGGGGTCATGTTCTGTTGCCACTATTTTAATGATTTTGGGGTTTGCGGCCAAAAAAGCATAGCGGCAACTTGCTGGATTCCAAACATGAAGATGTAAAATATCGTAATGTTGCTTTTCTAGCAATTTTTTTAGTTGTAAAAGAGCTCTTGGATCGTGTTTGTGACTTACTTTAATTCGTATAACCGCGATATTTGCCTGTTTAAACTCATTGACCCATTCATTGAGTTGCTTATAGCTTGAACAAGCTAAAGTAACAGTATATTTTTCAGGATTAATGTTTTTGGCTAGCAAAAGCATGTGCTTTTCTGCTCCACCTATTAAAGGCGTGTCTGTATAAAAGAGGATTTTTTTCATTATAAAGGCTTTCTTAAAGCTACCCTTTGTATAACACTTTTTAAGGAAAATATCTGCTTGAATAAGATTGCATTAAATGTTAGTTTACCTTTCGCTTTGGTTATATTTTTCAATGGGTCAGTAGCTCAGCTGGTAGAGCAGCGCCCTCTTAAGGCGACGGTCCCGGGTTCGACCCCCGGCTGACCCACCATTATAGTTTATGCCAGATATTGTCCAAACTTGTCGTCTTACCGGGAAAAAATTCTTGGTTTCTATTTGGGAGCAGGATTTTTTGCGAAAGATGGGGGTACCGTTACCTACTTTATGTATTGAGGAAAGGCATAAACGGCGCTTAGCTCATCGCAATGAACGAAAGATCTATAACGATATCTGTGATTTAACAGGAAAACCGATAATCTCAGTGTATTCTCCTGATAAGCCTTATAAAGTTTATTCTCAAGAAGCTTGGCATAGTGATAAATGGGATGCTAAAGCTTATGGACGCGACTTTGATTTTAACCGCCCCTTTTTTGAACAGTTTTTTGAACTTCAGCAAGCGGTGCCTCATATCGCTTTAATCAATGTGAGAGGGGAAAATAGTGATTATTGCAATGTTACGAATGGAAATAAAAACTGTTACCTGATCTTTGGTGGAGATTATTGTGAGGATTGTATGTATTCGGTTTTTAGCATGTATTGTAAAGATACTGCCGATGTTTATTGGGTTAATAAATCCGAATTAATGTACGATTGTATCGACTGTGGCGCTTGTTATAATTTGCGTTATTCTCAGAATTCTACCGGTTGTCGTGATAGCGCGTTTTTGTTTGAATGTAAAAATTGTGAGGACTGTTTTGGCTGCGTTGGCCTTATTAATAAAAAATTTCATATCTTTAATAAACCTTATTCTCCCGAAGAATATAAGAAAAAAGTTCAAACCTATCGTTTAGATACTTGGATAGGTGTTCAACATATGAAAGAGCAATTTAAGAAATTTATCTTAAATTTTCCTCATCGCAATGCCCATATTTTAAACTCGGAAAATGTGAGTGGCGATTTTATAACGAACGCTAAAAATTGTCAGAACTGTTATGATCTGGAAGGTCCAGTCGAAGATTGTAAAGATATCTTTTTGGGTGGATACCATGCTAAAGATATGGTCAGTTCAGATCATGTGGGTTTTAAGGCTGAACTTTACTATGAGATGCTTGGTTCAATTGAAGGTAATAGTTGTGCTTTTTGCACTTTTTCTTGGACCTCACAAAATACCTATTATTGCGATATGGTTATAAATAGCCATGATCTTTTTGGCTGCAGCTCCCGGCTCGTCGGGCCGGCACTCCGCCTGCTGCGTGCACAGATCTGGTCCACCGGGTCAGACGCGCGCAT
>CAYMDR010000059.1:4551-7611 GCA_964389195.1 uncultured Candidatus Peribacteria bacterium
TGCTGAGTACTGCATCCTTAATAAACAGTATTCCAAAGAGGAATATTTTATTTTGCGAGAAAAAATAGTAGAGCATATGAAAAAAACAGGAGAGTGGGGTGAATTTTTCCCCATGAAAAATTCTTTATATGCCTATAATGAAACGGTGGCGCAAGACTTTTTTCCTTTAACGCAAAAGCAGGCCGAAGGTGAAGGTTTGAAGTGGTTAGAGGAGGAAGTTAAGATCGAAAAGGGTGCTGCTATTCCAGACTCTATTCATGAAGTAAAGGATGAGCTTGTTGGCCAAGTACTACGCTGTGAACTTACTGGAAAACCTTATAAAGTTATTCCTCAAGAACTAAAATTATATAAAAAATTGGGAGTTCCAGTTCCTCATTTTGCGCCGGAGACTCGTAATGCACTCCGTATAGCTCAGCGAAATTCCTTTATAAGTTGTACACGAAACTGTTCTAAGTGTCAGAAGGAAATACAGACAACCTATAACCCTCATCGACCAGAAATTGTTTATTGTGAAGATTGTTATTTGGCTCAACGTTATTGAGTTTTTTAAATAGTTGGAACTTCGTTGACGCCTTTTACGATAATGGTTCCTTTCATGTCTGGATGTAGTTCGCAGTGGTAGTTAAATGTTCCAGTTTTGTTGAAGGTATAAGTAAAAGTGGCATCCTGGGCTAAATTACCGCTATCAAATTTTCCATTATCGCTTGTTACGGTGTGGGTAGCATTATCGTTGTTAGTCCATCTTACCGTGGTGCCTAAAGGGATAGTCATTTCACTTTTCTTGAAAGCAAAATCAATAATGCTAACTTTAAGAGCATTGTCATCTACGGTAGTATTATCTTCCTGTTTTGGAGTGGGATTTTCTTGTCCCTGTTCTTTTACCTTGATAAGTCGATACATTATTTCTGCTAATTTCCCACGGGTAATACCTTGGCCAGGAAAGATGTTGCCACGGACATCAGCATCTATTAAATTTTTATCTTTCGCGTATTGTAAATACTTAATATACCACTCACTAGATTCAGCATCTTTGTAAGGGGTTTCTGTAACTTCCAGGTTGTTAAGATCAATGCCATTGGTAAGAATTAACATTTTAAGACTTTCAACTAAATTTACGGTTTGGCTCGGTTTGAATGTTTTGTCAGCGTAGCCTTGTACAATGTTTAGCTCTAAAGCTTTAAGTACAAAACGGGTGTACCATTCTTGTTGAATATCCAATAGGCCTCCGTTTCCTTGTTTTTCTGGAGCTTCTATACTGGAGCCTAACAAAATAATTTTGAGGGCTTCTACTCTTGTAACGACTTGGTCTGGCCTAAAAGTAAGATCTGGGTAGCCGGAAATAATACCCTTAGTTTTGAGTGCTTCGATAGCTTCAAAGTTTGGGTGGGTAGATTTTACATCACTAAAGCTACCGGTAAAACTTGTTGCTGATACCATTACTGTATTTATAAAAAAGCTGAAAAATCCAACGGTAACAAGCGAGAGTAGTTTTGTTTTCATGAGATTAGTGTGATGGTATAGTGCTGTCATACTTTACTCTTTCTATGCCTGAATTACCAGAAGTTGAAACAATTGTTCGAGAGCTTAAAAGTGAAATTATTGGGAAAAAATTTTGGAAAGTTGAAGCTCATTTTGAAAATAGTATTTTGCCTTCAGCTAAAGTGCTTGTTCGTGATTTACCGGGCTTGCATATTTTAGATGTTAGACGTAAAGGAAAATATATTATTTTTGTACTCGATAAAAAAATGAGATTAGGTGTGCATCTTCGTATGACTGGACGCTTGCTTTGGAAGAAAGTAAAAGGACGAGAGCAATTTCTTCGTGCCTCTTTTACTTTTAGTGATGCTACGAGTTTGCTTTTTGCCGATGTGCGTAAATTTGGACGCATCTATTTTTATCCTGAAAAAGATTTTGATAAAGCTACCGGTATTGCTAAGGTGGGGCTTGATCCTTTTGTTGACGATTTTACTTTTCAGAATTTTTACACTCTGTTTAAAAATAAAAAAGGTATATTGAAAAATAATCTTTTAAGACAAGATCTTATCACGGGTATCGGCAATATTTATGCCGATGAAATCTGTTATCGTATCAGAAAACATCCGAGTTCTCGTTTAGAAACTTTGAATATAAAAGATTTTAAAGCGATGCACGAGGCGATTTTATATTGTTTAGAGCAGGGGATTCAGCATTGCGGTGTTTCGGTTTCCGATTTTGTTGGTACGCGTGGTAAACAAGGTGAACATCAAAAATACCTTCAGGTTTATGGTCGCAAAGGGGGTAAATGCTATAGGTGCAATAGCTTGATCAAAAAAACTAAAGTTGCCGGTAGGGGGACTTTTTATTGTGAAAAGTGCCAGCAGTTTTAGTGATTCGCAGGGTGAGCTTCTGGTGCAGCAGCGGCTTTTGGAGCTGAATGGTCGTCTGCTCCATGTCCAGCTGCAGCATGATGCTCTGCTTTTGGAGTTTCATGGCCATGTTCCTTGGCTGCACCATGCCCATGTTCTTCAGTAGCTGCCCCTCCGTGTCCGGCTGCCGCATCATGCCCATGTCCAGCTTCTTCTTTATGAGTATCTGCTACGCCTTTGTGTGCTTCGGCTACTATATGGCCAGCTTCACTATCGGTAAGCCCAAAATACGATGCAGCTTTTTCAAGAATATTGCCAAGGCCTTTGAAGGCAGCTTTAAATCCATCTCTAATAGAAGCCATTACATTGCCAACACCTTCTAATAGTTCACGGCCTGCTTCAAACAATTTTTTCGGTAACTTTTGGAAAACATTGGTCGCTGCTTCTTTTAGTCTTTGTCCGGATTCAGCCAGTGGGTTTTCCATTGTTGCTGCTGGTGCATGCATGGGGGTATAATTAAGATTCAGATTGGCATTATATATTATTTTCTATTTTTGTAAAGCCCTGCTTTTGTATAAAAAATTTATTCAAATGACACATCGTTTATATGCCATCAGGATGACTTTCCCATTCTTCCGATATATCGCCTAAAAATTTAATAACTTTTTACTTTTTGCCTTCCATTTTCACCTCACTTTCATAACAGCTATCATCC
>CAYMDR010000060.1:0-7584 GCA_964389195.1 uncultured Candidatus Peribacteria bacterium
CTTTGGAATAGGGATCAACGAAGCGAAGGTAATGCTCTAATAGTTTCTCAAGGCTTATCATATTGTCGTCATAGACGATTTTTACGGTTTCCGCATGAGTAGCGCGGCCGCTCTTGAGATCCTCATATTTGGGAAAGGAAGTATTTTTTAATTTGAATCTTTCATGATACGAGAGTTAAAACAGGGAGACGTACGTAAAATTTTCCCGGCACGTGATGCACAATCCCACAAGGGCATGAATGGAAAAGTACTGATTATAGCAGGAAGTTTGGAATATTATGGCGCTCCTGTTTTAAGTGGTTTGGGTGCTCTTTATAGCGGAGCTGATTTGGTTTATATTTTTGTACCGGAAGGTAATTTTAATGTAACGCGAAGTCTCTATCCTGATTTCATTGTACGTACTTTTCCAGGAGATTATTTGGACATGCGTGGTGTTCAGGCTATTTTGGAGTTTTCTAAAAACTGTGATGCTGTTTTAATCGGCCCCGGATTAGGAGAACGGGAAGAGACGAAGGAGGCTGTTTTGCAACTTGTGCAAAAACTTGAGATTACCACGGTGCTTGATGCAGCGGCAATTCAGGTTTTTCAAAAAATAAAAGATGTACCATTGTCACAAAAAATTGTTATTACGCCTCACCAAAATGAGTTTGAAAAACTTACGGGAAAAGAGGTTAAAAGCAGTAGCTCTTTATCGGGAAAGATGGTTTTACTCAGAACCTTGGCGACCGATTTAAAAATCAATATTTTGTTAAAAGGACCTCAAGATTTAATTGCATCGGAAGAGGGAGAGGTACTTCTCAATGGTACTGGAAATGCAGGTATGACGGTTGCTGGAAGCGGTGATGTGTTAAGTGGATTTGTGACCAGTTTAATCGCTCAAGGTGCTGCGCCTTTTGCTGCCTGTCAAATTGCCACCTATATTTTGGGACGCACGGGAGATAATTTATTTAAGCAAAAAGCTTACTGTTTTTCAGCGACAGATTTAGCATTAGAACTTCCATACACTATTCGGAATACCGTTTTTTAATATGCTTAAAGTTTTTTTAGGCGGCTTACCGGTTTATCAATTTCAACTTTTGGGAAAGTTCGCTAACTCTTTGCGACATGGTGTATTTTCGCGTGATGGCGGAGTCAGTGCCCCCCCTTTTGATAGTTTAAATGTACGTTTCGGGATAGCCGATGCTAAGAAAAATGTGATAATAAACCGTCAACGGATTTGCCAGGCCTTAGGAGTTAAGCAGTGTATTTCGGCTAATCAAACTCATAGTGACCATATTCAAATACTTTTAGATGGGCAGTTAACAAATAATGATTGTGATAGTTTTGATGATGTTGATGGCTTTATTACCAATGTTCCCGATGTACCTTTAATGGTTCAGGTCGCCGATTGCCAGGCCTTATTATTTTTTGATCCTGTGAAAAAAGTTATTGCAGCAGTACATGCGGGCTGGAAAGGCTTAACTAAGGATATTATTGGAGTAACCTTGCGAACGATGCAAGACCGTTTTAAGGTTGATCCATCGATGGTTTTGGTTGGTATTTCACCATCACTTGGGCCGTGTTGTTCTTTTTTTTCTGATCCTAAGAAAGAGTTGCCGAAAAATTTTCGCCCCTATATTGATGCCCAAAAACGTGTGGATTTATGGAGATTCAGCAAAGATCAATTACAAAAACATGGTATTCAGGAAGGCAATATTGAACTTGCTGAAATATGCACCCAGTGTGATAGTGAAAAAAAAGAAAGGAGTTTTTTTTCTTATCGAGGGGCTGAAGGTGTTACGGGAAGATTTGCTGCGGTTATTGCTTTAAAGGTTTAGGACTTACGCCAAGCTGCTGCAAAATTATTGCACTGTCTCTAAAAAATGGTCGTATAGAAAGCGCTTTTTGTAAAAAGATGATGGCCTGTTTTTGTGCGGGTGGAGTATCTATTTTTAAGTATGCCTTGGCTACTTGATATGGGTATAGTGGATTATTAACAGCTAAGTTAACTGCTTTTGTAAAATGCGTGGAAGCGGTTTGATAAAAAGTATCTTGCTTCACCAACTTAAAAATTTCCAGTTCTGCTAACCCAAGATTATAAAAAAGGTTGGGATGGTTGGAGTTTAAATTGATAGCTTCATTATAATTTATAATGGCCAGTTTCAAAAGTTGTTCTTTGGCTTCAGATTTAGCTGAAGACTGTAGAATATTTTTCAAAAGGATGTCGGCATAGGCTTGATGGTAGGCATATTCATGAGGTTTATCATTGAGAGCGTTTTGAAAATTAACGATAATATTTTTCATATCCCCTTGAGCGTCAGCAATGGTGGCTTGTTTATAATAATATTCAGCACGAGCTTCATAAAAAGTCGCATATCCGGCTATACACAGGAAAAACATAAGTATGATGATGGCCGGATATTTTATATTTTTTCCCAGGGATATTTTCTGAATTTTGGCTAAAGGGTTTGCTAAAGAAATACTTATACCTACTAAAAGATAAAAAATGGTGAGTGTTGTTATTACGCCAAAACTTATAAAGATTTGTACCAGATAAACCATTAGTGCTGTTTTAACGCTGAGAGCTAAGGTAAAATCTTCTGAGTTATGATGTTTTGATGGTTTAAAAATAAAATAGAGTAAAGCTAAAAAACTGATGAGACCAATCAACCCCTGTGTAGCAGCTATGTTTAAATATTCATTATGGGCGGCTTCTGGAGTTATAAGATCCTGCACCTCACCCGGCCCTGGGACAGTGTAATCTAAACGACGATAGTTGTTATAGACATCACGAAAAGTAGATAGACCAAATCCTAAAAAAGGTTTATTTTCTACCATTTCTAAAGTACTTTTCCACCAGCTCAACCGATCCGGTACATTGCCCTCTTGAATAAAATGTATAGTTCCAATCGTTCGATTTATAAGGCCAATATTAGTAATTTTTCCCCCTATAGAAGGCCATAGTAGTCCAACCGCTATGAGGATAGTAGTTAAGAAAAGCAAGAGGGGGAATATATACTTTTTAAACCATTTTTTAAGTATTTTTTGATGTTTAAGTGCTGCGATAGAAAAAAACAGAAACGTAACTATAACGGCAAAAACGGCTCCACGACTTGTTGATAGAAGCAAAGCTATAGTTTGTAAAAGAAGAGCCATCACATAAAGCCCGGAAAGTTTTTTATTTTTAAACCAAGTATAGAGGCCACATCCCAGTAGAATATTCATACCTATGTAAGCGCCAAAATGGTTACTCTGTCCAATAGTACCAAAAACACGTACGGTGGGATCTTGACTCCAATTAAAACTTTCCTGAAAAATACCGAAAAACTGTAGAAGGCCATAGATGGAAAGTATGGTGGCAGTAGTAAAACTTACCACCATAAAGCTTTGGACTGTTTTTTGCTCTCGTAAAAAATTAAAGGCAAAGAATGGTAAAAGGAATAGATTTATCATCGTAAATAAACCTATAAAACGACCTTCTGCTCCATAAAAACTTGTGTAAAAAACGGTTGAGAAAATCGTAGTTATAATGGAAATGGCGCCGAGAATAAGTAATAAAATGTTAAGAGGGCTTTTATGGTAAGAAAACTCATCTTTACTGAAAATTTTATACCCCCACAAAAATAGTATGGTCAAAGTAACGAATCGTAATGCCGCTAATTTTGGCATACTAAAAACGTTATAAAACGATGAAGAAAAAAGCAGTGGTACTAATACCGCCAACGCATAAAGGCAAAAACGAATTGCTCGATCACAAGTTATTTGCATAGAATAGTACTGGTCATTCTTTAATAAGCCCCTTTTCCTTTGATAACAACATTAACGGTCTTTAGTAAAATGATCAAATCCATGAGCAGGGATTGATGCAAAATATAGTAAAGATCGTATTCGACATTTTCATGTAAGGGTAAATCTTTTCGGCCATGGATCTGCCATAAACCTGTTATGCCTGGCTTCACTAAAAGTCGTGCTTTTTCTTTAGTATTATACATATTAACGATAAATTGCATCTCAGGACGAGGACCGACGATCGACATTTCACTTTTCAGAACATTATAAAATTGAGGTACTTCATCCAAACTGGTTCTTCGTAAAAATTTTCCGATAGGGGTTATACGTGGATCATTTGGGTTTGTAGGGGAAAATTCCTGATCCTTTACACCACTTTGCATAGTGCGAAATTTATATAATTTAAAAAGCTTTCCATTTTGGCCAACACGTTCATGACAAAATAAAGCGCTCCCTTTTGAATTTAAACGAATCAAAATAATAATTATCAACCATAACGGCGCAAAAAATACCAATACGAATAAAGAAAAAACTATATCAAAAATCCTCTTGAACAAGAGATATATTGAACTTTGACTACCCAGCTTTTTCACTTGAAGGTTTGCTCCACCGTCAGATGTTTGCAGTTCACTGAAAGAAAGTTTTTTTAATTCAGTTATTTTTGGGATGTTCCAAATCATATAAAAGATATTCAGATTGTTTGCCACCTAACCAGGGTTTCATTTCTTTCCAGTCTACGCGTTTATGTTTCATGATGTAGCGGCGTTTTTTGAGAATACTTGGGATTTGGGAAACCATTTTAAACCACGCTTTAAATAGATGAGGCTCACGAAAAACCATATAGCCAACAATGAGTATTTCTTTGCTAATGATAGGGAAAAAGTCTCGTAAGAATCCTCTAAAAAATTCATTTTTTAACTGCATTAAGCGCTGGTTTTTATAGGAATAATATTTTTGAAATTTGTTAAGTTTGCTGCGATTTTTAAAAACCTCCCAGTGCGTAAAGCGGCGTAAAACACCCGTTCCTCTGCCGTGATTTGCTACAGCTTTAGGATAGTAATATGATTTCCAACCAAATAATAAAAACCGCCAAGAAATATCCACATCTTCCTTGTACATAAAAAAATCTTTGTCTAAATATTCACCTTCAATACTCACGTCGTCTAAAGCACTTTTACGATACATAGGGCACGCTCCAGAAATGCCGAAGACCTGTTTTTCTTCATCAAATTGACCTTTATCTTCCAAACCCTGGCCGTTATCAATAACCCGGCGATTACGGTAACAAAAGAGTCCCGCGGTGTCGATGAAATTGGTTTTGCGATTATTGGCGAAATCGTATTTGTAAATTTTACCGCAAATGGCTGCAATTTTTTTATCCTCATGCATTTTCTTTACGCACAGTTCAATATAGTCATCCTCAAAAATAATATCGGGATTCAGTAGCATTACAAACTCGCCATTACTCATTTTAATGCCTTGATTGGCGCCCTCGGAATAACCGAGATTATCTTTATTGCATACGGCAATTACCTGTGGATAATTTTCCATTACATACTCGCAAGAGCCATCGTGAGACTGATTATCGATAAAAATAATTTCTAAATGCTTGTAGGTTTGTGCCAATAAACTATCAATACAGGTCTTGAGAAGATGCTTAGTGTTATAGTTGATGATGACGATGCTGACCGTTGAGGACATAGAGAGGAATTTAAGCTTTTACAGTATAGCTTACTCAGATTATGTCTGGAAGTGCTTAAAATTCGGCGTGGCCAATCAAAAAAAGGACTGATATAGTAACTATGATTTAATTATCCTTATGAGAGTACTTGTTACGGGCGGGGCAGGATTTATTGGCAGCCATTTATGTGAAAAACTGTTGTCGTTGGAGCATGAAGTGGTGTGTGCGGATAATTTAATTACGGGGAGTATTAAAAATATCGTGGCGCTGAATGATAATTCGCGTTTTACGTTTATCGATCAGGATATTAATCTGCCTTTTTCGCAGGATATAGGAAAATTCGATCTTATCTACCATCTAGCTTGTCCGGCTTCACCTGTTGATTACAAGGAAATTCCACTACAAACGTTGTGGGTAAGCGCGGCTGGAACTAAAAATATGTTGGAGATGGCGGCCAAGCAGGATGCGGGGATTGTGGTGGCATCGACTTCGGAAGTGTATGGGGATCCGCTTGAGCATCCGCAAAAAGAGAGTTATTGGGGGAATGTAAATCCAATTGGGGAACGCAGTTGTTATAATGAAGGCAAACGTTTTGCTGAGAGTTTAGCCATTAATTACTGGAAGCATTTTCGTTTTAATTTAAAAATTGTGCGTATTTTTAATACGTATGGACCAAAGATGCGGAAATATGATGGCCGGGTTATTCCGGAATTTATTATGAGAGCTTTGGCGGATGAGCCGTTAAGAGTGAATGGTAATGGTCTTCAAACTCGTTCTTTTTGTTATATTGATGATATGGTTCAAGGGCTTATTGATGTTATGAAAAGCCCGAAAGATTTTACAGGACCCGTGAATTTGGGGAATACGGAAGAGATTACGATGAAATTCTTGGCTGAAAAGATAGTAGCATTAACAGGTTCCACTAGTCTTATAAGTTTCACCCCCTTGCCAGAAGATGACCCTTTGCATCGTCAACCGGATATTAGCTTGGCCCACGCAAAATTTAACTTTGAGCCAAAAATTAACTTAGAGGAAGGCTTACAAAGAACTATTTCCTTTCTAAAAAACTCCTAAAAACTTTTTACGTTTTTGGGTGGTGGTGGAAGGTATGTTTTCAATTTCCTGGATATAGTCTTCTGCGGCTTTTGCAGATTCCTGTTGATCTTGAGCAATATCGTCTTGTAATTCTTCTTTTTCCACCTCTTGCAAAGAGTTTTTTAAATGGAGAGCTATGTCACTGCGTTTTTTTTCTTTCTCTTGAAGCTCAGTTTTGCTATTGGCCATAATTTCGGTATTACTTTTAAGTGCTACTATAGCCTGCTGTAACTGTTCATCGCTAGCTTTTGTAAAATCTTGTCTTAAAATATTTTGCTCATCGTTACTTAACAATTGAAAACTTTTTGAAGCTTGCAATAACTGTAGAAATTGATTCAGTAGTTGCTGAGATGGCATAAGGCAGGATGAAAGTTTTTATTGATTATATATTGGATTTCTTAGTATCTGCTGAACCTTCACCTTGAGCCAAGGCTCCAGGTTTTTGCCCGACACCAGTTTCTTGTTGAAGAGTTGCATTCATAGCGGCCATTTGCTTATCAAGATCGCTGCTAATAATTCCTGCTCGCTTGTCAGACATTGGAGGAGCTTGTTCTGCCCTTAGGATGTGATTAAGGGTTCTTCGCAGATCCGCTGCGGCACTTTCTATGGTACCGGTTGGGTCTACTTCTTCCTGCCTTGCCATAGCTAAAGCTTTTTGGAGCCGCTCTGCTCTTCTTTCACTGGCTTTAGTACCTTTGGCCTTAAGGTTATTAATTTTGGCTTCGACCTTGGCATAAAGAGCCTGTCTTTGTTCGGGAGTGCTTTCTTGGCCTTTTGAAGGTTTTTCACGGGCAGCTTCTACAGCTTCACCTCTGCCACTTGGCGCCTCTCCTCCTTTAAAAATGAATCTTTGTCCCAAGAAATTGGTTACTGAATTCGCAAAATGGCAGTCAGTGTGTTGTATTTTCATAATTTTTATAGTTATTAGTAAGATATTCTACTAATTATAACATAAAATCATCCGACTGACAATATATTAGTCTGGTAATTTATGGTACTTTTCTTTGTGTTTTCAGGAAAATATATTCATTTTTTACTTT
>CAYMDR010000061.1:0-4351 GCA_964389195.1 uncultured Candidatus Peribacteria bacterium
ATTACTTTAAGCTTCAAGGAATAATATTTATTTAAGCTTTTGATATAGGTAAGCATTTCTACCAAAAGCATTTTTCCAATACCTAAGCCTCGATAGAGAGGATCAATATACATACCGCCTAAAATGCCGATATGGCTAAATTTTTGTTTTTCCTGTTGGATAAGATGAAGTGTACCAATAAGTTTTTGCTTACTAAAAGCTCCTAAAATATATTCGGTTTGAAGACGATTTTTAATTTGCTCACTTGATTGGTTTTGAAGCTCTTCCCAGGTAGCGACAAAAGCTTCTGGGTCGGTACGAAGTCCCTGGAGTTTTATTTCCTGAAACTGTTTAGCATCTTTTATACCTAGACGCTGAATACGTATTTCATTCATAGCTTATTTTAAAATAATGCATCTAAAGTAAACCTAGTATATTAAATTATCTTAAAATATTGCTGAAAAAATTATGAGATTATGAAGTATCGCAAGTAATTATCGATATTTCTTTACACTCAAGCGCAATTATGCGAGAATGGTCAGGCTCATTTTGTGTATATTTATGGTGCTTTTCAAGCGTGCTATGCGGAGCAACCAACCGCATCATTATTTAGCTCTGGATATTGGAACTGAGTTCGTGAAGGCTCTGGTTTGTGCATCGGAAGGCACAAAAGGTAGGATTTTAGGAGTAGGACAAAAAAGACAGCGCCTGGGGGAAATGCAAAGTGGCGCGGTAACAGATATTGCTGCGGTTATTAATAATTGCCAAGAGGCGATTCGTGATGCAGAACGTATGGCATCTACTAGCGCATCGCAATTAATTATGGGAATTGCAGGAGAATTGGTAAAAGGGGCAACCACAACCATTAATTATACTCGCCGTGAACCTGATGCAAAGATTGATCTCACCGAACTTAAAAATATTGTGCATAAAGTGCAATGGAAAGCTTTTGATGAGGTGCGCTCTGAGCTTGCTTTTGAAACGGGTTATAGTGAAATTGATGTAAAACTTGTGAACGCTGCGATTACCGATGTTCGCATTGATGGGTATAAAGTTTCTAACCCGCTGGGCTTTCAAGGGAAGGATGTAACTATATCTATTTTTAATGCCTTTGCTCCCCTGGTTCATTATGGGGCATTGCAAACAATTGCGGCGGAGCTGGATCTTGAACTTTTAGCTATTACTTCAGAACCTTATGCTGTTGCACGTTCCATGGGTTTTGAAGACGGCGGAAATTTTAGTGCTATTTTTGTTGATATTGGTGGAGGTACTACCGACCTTGCCGTGGTGAGATCAGGATGTGTAGAAGGAACCCGTATGTTTAATTTGGGAGGCAGAACTTTTACGAAACGTTTAGCTCAATCTTTGAATATTTCTTTTGAAGAAGCGGAAGAGATTAAACTTGCTTATTCCGGTGAAAGATTGGAAAAACAGTCGCATCGGATTGTGCGAGAAGCTATGAAGAGTGATTGCGAAGTATGGCTTTCAGGTGTTGCTCTCACCTTAAGTGAATTTGAGAATGTAGATGTTTTACCTTCAAAGGTTTTATTATGCGGAGGAGGATCCCATTTACCTGAGATTAAAGAGGTATTAGAAAGCAGAGAGTGGACGCAAAAACTCCCTTTTTCAAGTAAGCCTCATATCTCTTTTATGCAGCCAAAAATGATCAGCAATATGATCGATGAAACGAAACAGCTCAAAGATCTTGAAGATATTACACCGATGGCTCTTGCTAATATCGCTTTGGAATACTTGAGTGAAGAGCAGATTTTATCCAAGCTGCTTAAGAAGGTTGTCCGCTTAATGCAGATCTAAAACGGTTTAAATTATGATGCCTAAAAAGAAAATTCTTGCCCCGCAGGTAACCGTCGCCAAGAAAAAAATTATGGCAACCAAACGTATTGCCAAGGATAGCGATGAAGCTACTTCTCAACTTAGCACCAAAAATAGGAAGGTCTTGGCGAATAAAAAAGTTTTGTATGTAGAGATTGATGATGAAGTGACAACAATTTATGATCGACTGAAAAACCTAAAGATGAAAAATATTTATCTTGTTGTTCCTAAGCGAGCGATGCTTTTTCAGAGCATTGTGAATCTTAAAATCTTAAAGCGCAAAGTTGAAGAGTTGGAGAAAAATATTTATATTATTACGAATGATGCCAATGGCTTACATTTGGCTAAAAAAATTGATCTACCTGTATACGATAAACTGGAGGGACATGAACATCCGTCGCTAGTTTCAGGAAAGTTTAAAGATGATCATCAGGATATAACGCCGCTGAAAGCCAGCATTAATACATTGGAAGAGGAAAAGCCAATGCGCCGAACCGAGAAAAAGTTTTCGATTTCGGAGCTTATTCAACGGAGTAAAATAAAGTTTTCATTTTTTCCTAAAGCCAATTCACCGCGTACTCGTATAAAAGTACACTCGGAAAAGAAGAAGGAAGATAAAGGCAAGCTTGTTTTGGTCGCCCCCAATCGGCAGGCACTTATTTCGCTTATTATTGTCAGTTTAATTATTTTGTTAACGATTACGTATATTGCTCTTCCTGGGGCGACCATTATCCTTACGCCAAAATCTAATGTTTTAAGAACTTCTGTTAATATTGTTTTAGCTGATATTGAAAATAATCGCGCCGAACTTGATACTAACCCTTTACATGAAATCCCAAGTTATAAAATTACTAAAAAAATTCAAAAGGTACTTACTTATTCGGCCACTGGTAAAGATTTTAAAGGTCAGAATGCTAAGGGTACGCTTACGGTCATAAATACGAGCGATCAAGATTGGCCTTTAAAGGCTACCACTCGTTTCCAGACGAGTGACGGCTTAGTATTTAGGACACCGCTGGCTGTTACGGTGCCGGCCACTAAAGCGGGGAAACCTGGTACACTTGAAGTGAGTGTTGTAGCCGATGAGTATGATGCCTATAAACAACCTATTGGTGAAAAAGGTAATATCGCCCCTACCAAATTCTTTTTACCCGGCCTTTCCGCCGAGAATCAAAAAAAGCTCTTTGCCGAAAGTAAAGTAGCATTCAGTGGAGGAAAGACCGCAGTTACTAAGTTTATTACCAAAGAGGATTTAGAAGGAGCGAGAGCCAAAATGCTAGCTGATTTACAGGCTTCGACTCAGGCAGAACTTGAAGCTTTGGTGAAAGAAAGAAATACAACTCAAAAAACTAATTTAGCCCTTTTAACCGGCGCTAATACGCTGAAAAATAGTGAGCCAAAAATTATTATCCCTCCGAATCTAGAAGGACAAAAACTGGATCAGTTTGAAGTGCAAGGTGAAATGGTTAGTGTTGGTACAGCCTATAGCATGGATGAACTGTTGAGTATTCTAAAAACTGAACTTAAACTTAAAAAGAGCCCGGAAAAACGGCTCGTGGATATTGATGATAAATCTCTTACTTATCGCATTATTCCAAATGATGATGATGCCAGTAAAATTAAAATTACCGCTACCATTGAAGGCATTGAGGAGTATGAAATCAGTCCAGATAAGGAAAATGGGGAAAGGTTGATTAAAAAAATTAAGGATCATATTGTTAATAAAGATATTCAAGAGGCGGAAACTTATATCCAAAATTTACCTCAAATTGATAAGGTTACCATTGAAAGCTGGCCAGCCTGGGCACCAACAATTCCAGGAATTCCCGATAATATCACTATCGAGTTGCGTAGGGGAGAGGTCTAATGGCTCAGTGGCTCAACGTGTAGCCATTGCGAACACTTGACATTTCTATTTTTTCATGTTATAAAGTGAGGCTTTTTAAAGTTTTAGACACCACATGAAACGTATTTTGATTGCCCTTATTATTATTGCCTTGATTATAGGCCTTTATGGACCTGTAAAGAATCTTGTTGTATCTCTTCAAAACTCACAGGTGACACCTAAAGTTGAGGAGACACAGACCTTACCGGTTGCTCAGGCTTTGACTACTACGAATGAAGATTTACTGCCAACCTCTTATACTTCCTCTGCTTACGTGCTCCCTAAATATGACCCTTTTTATAATCCTACTCAAGAACCTACCCCTTTTGATGAGGTGGTTATTCCTAAACAAAACCCTTTAGATACGCCTCCTACTGTGGATTTTACGGTACAAACTAGTAAACTCAGCTTTGCTGAAAAAAATAGTGGTACGGTAGGCACTGAATTTATTTTTAATGCTATCGTTAGAGATCATGAAACAAGCATGAATAAGCTGCAAGTTCGTTGGAACTTTGAAAGCGATGATACTCCTAATACCCTTTTTTCACGTACTAAAACTGCTCGTTATACCTATATGGAGGCTGGCACCTATGATGTAACCTTGGAGGCTTTAGATCTCGGCGGAAATGTTGTTAGTGTTACTAAGCAGGTACA
>CAYMDR010000061.1:4361-6682 GCA_964389195.1 uncultured Candidatus Peribacteria bacterium
CCGATCCGCATGGTCTTTTTAACTATAAACCGCTGGAAGGTACTGAAGAAACCATCTTTGTTTTTGAAACTTCTAACTCTGATGATAGCCAATATCTACGGCATTACTTAAAATTTCGTTTTGACTGGAATGGTGATGGTATTTGGGATACGCCTTATGAAAATAAAACTACCTGGCAACATAAATTTATAGATCCTGGCCAGTATAAAGTTATGATGGAAGCTGTTGATCCAGAAGGTCTTAGCGATACAACCTGGGCGACCATTACTGTGCTGAAAAATGATCCACCCCACGCTGAATTTACGATTACAAAGCAGGTAAAAAAAGCAGCAAATGGTACATCTGAAACGGTCTATACTTTTGATGCTTCCGATAGTACTGATGACTATACAGCTTCTAATAATCTTCGTTATCGTTGGGATTTTAATTATACCGGCTCCGATGATATTGTTTTTGATACGCAGTTTAGTACATCTCCTAAACATACCGGAACATTTAGTATTCCTAGACAAAAAGTCATCCGTTTACAGGTTATAGATCAGGATGCGGCCATGGATGAAACTTTCCAAACGATTAACGTGGAGCGATAAAGATGGCAATAGAAAGCATTTGAAGCGTTAAGGACTTTTCATAAGTCCTCTTTTGTGATATAATGGTATGAATACTTAACAACAATTATCTATGAAAAAGCATCTTCAAAAACATTTAACTGTTTTAGGCATTGCAGCTTCGGCAGCATTACTTTTGACCGTGGTTCCTGCCTTAGTGGGTGCTACAGGACCTAATTCTACACCTCCAGGTGGTAGTATTATTCCAACTTTTAATGGTTTGAAAATTAATAGTGGTAGTGGTGATTATTTGGATATTAGTGGCAATGGCGAAATTAGTAATCCTAATGGTAACGTAAATATTAAGGATTCCGATGGCTTGTATATTATGGATGATAATGGCGGGAATGGTTTTCAAGTGCTTCCTACCGGTGAGGTTATGCAGATTACTCCTTCTAATCCTCCTGCCCCCATTGGAAATCTTGTTAATACTGTTTCAACAGTGACTGGTGGAGGCGTGGTAGGTGGCACAGGTATTACCGCTCCTTGGACTTTAAATGATGTTAATAATCAACCGGTATTTAGTATTAGTGGCCAAGGGTGGCTTTCGAGTAATGTAGCAAATGCTCCATTAACCGTTGTTGATCCTGATGGCCTTGTATCAACCTCTCAAAATCCAAGCTGGGCTGCTTTAAGCGGCCAAGGTGTAAACGCTGGAGTTATGGGTACCGCTAGTGCTGCTAATGGTATTGGTGGAACTTTTAGTTCAAATTCTACGGGTGTACAGGGTATGGTTAATGTGGGTGTAAGCAATGGTTACGGTGTTCGAGGTATAGCAAATACCGGTGGTATTGGTGTACGAGGTGATGGTAGTGTAGGTGGAGAATTTATAGGTGATATTGGAGTTTATGGTATGGCTAAGGATGCTGCCAGTATTGCAGGAAGATTTAACAGTGTAGGTCCTAATGGAACTTCCGTTTATTTGGGTGGCATTAGTTATGCTATTAATGCTGTTGGCAATATTATGAATCAAGGTTTAACTATTGCTGCGAATGGCGATATTTCCTCCAATAGCGGGACAACTCAGGTTAATAATGCTTTAAACGTGAACGGCAAAATAACGGCTACAAGCATTGGAACGGTAAGTATTACCAGTTTTTCTGGTAACGGCTTTTCTGTTTCTAAAAGCTGCCCAACTACCACAGGTGTTGTTACCGGCTGTTTGTTTAACAACATCATTGGCAATTTGCAAAGTGTGACAGCCACCTCAACAAGCTGTATGGCTACGGCACAAATGCAGGTTAATGTTGCTGCTATCTGCTTTGATCCTGCTAACTAAACTTAGTTAACGGATGGAGTTTTGCTATCCAAAGTAGAAGCTGAAGCTGGGGCGTTTACTTTATTGTAAGCCTCATGGCATTGTGTTTTTTGTTCTTCTTTGGAAATTTTATCGCATAAGCTTGGATCTTTGCTTTCGATAGCTTTATTGGCGAGGATATTATACTCACAATCAGCTTTGGCGCTTTCTAAAGTAAGTTCTTTGCAACGTGTATAATCTTTCCCGGCCATAATAGTGGCAGAGAGTTCATCGTTTTTCTGAATTTCTGACTTTAAAGCTTCTCGTTCTTGGTTTTGTTTGGTGATAACTTCAACCTGAACCTTACAGGCATTTTGCCTATCTTCATTAGAAATTTTGGCGCAAAGTGAGGCATCCACTTTATTTAAAGCCGCTTGAAGTTGCTGACCATCCACGAGGGCAGCTTGGCACTCTTT
>CAYMDR010000061.1:6711-7509 GCA_964389195.1 uncultured Candidatus Peribacteria bacterium
AAAAAAATGATCATGATGTTGATAGATTTTCCCATTTTTTTCATAAAAAATTTGTGTTAAGAGGTGGAAAAATTAACCCAATTGAACCGGTAACTTTTGGTTTATTATAAACCCAATTTCTTCCTGATTTCATCAGCCTGTGACGCTTCCTGCTTTTTCTTATCTTCAGCTTTTTGGCGAAGTTCAATATCTTGCCAATCTGCCCAGTGCTGTTTTTCTAATTTTTTGAGTTGTTCTACATGCTTGGCGGATAGTTCCGCAAATTTGCGTCGCTCCTCTTCAAAAATCCTAATAAGTTCATCTATTTGCGCTTGTCGTAACCGAGGGGTCGACTCAATAATGCGCAATTTTTCATCGCGAGTAAGAGAGATAGATCCAGCTAAAAGGTGCAAAAAATACTGTTCATCAAACTGAAGTTGATGCGCTGGCATTTTAACTTCAATGACCCTTGGTAAGTGTAAGCCAATTTGATAGTTGGCGGGTGTGTTATCCTCTGCTGGAGGAACTGGTGGTGGTGGTGGTGGTGGTGGCTGTGGCTGCATGCCACCTGTATTTCCTGTAAAAGGGTTACCGGAATTTTGAGGGTCTGTCATATTTTTTTTAAAACTGGTGAGGATTATAACAACTTTATGGAATTAACGCTAGTCTTTTAATTCTGGTGGAGATGAGAGGATTCGAACCTCCGACCTCAACAATGTCAATGTTGCGCTCTAACCAACTGAGCTACATCTCCACGCCGTTTGGCCCGCCTTCCGCGAGTTTAGAAAAAATTTAGGATTATTTAATGTTTTTGGGGCA
>CAYMDR010000062.1:0-7395 GCA_964389195.1 uncultured Candidatus Peribacteria bacterium
TTGTTTGCCGTAATTTTATTGGGGGTAAATACTATCCAATTAGCCCGTTTTGGCAGCATGGTAGAGCGTGTTGATAAATACAACCAAGGTCTTATTGATGAGCTTGGTGGCATTCGCCAAGATGTTGTAACTTTTGCTGGTGATTTAAACGAAATGAGAAGCTTTTTGCTCTTACCAACAAAAGAGTACTCCTTTTCCAAAGAGCGAGGCACTCCCATAGAAACCGAAGAAAAAGAGGTAAACAACACCGAAACCGCCATGTATACCTTCCTCAATAAGCTCATTCAAGAGCAGGAGTATAGCAAAAATAGCATTTTAGCTGACCAAACCATAGATAGTCTTCTCAAAGACGAGCAATTTATTCAATCCCTTAAAGAAAATGCGTTTAAAATTGGGCAAAAAGAAAATACAGGTGAATTTACATATTTTAATATTAACGCTGCCGAAAATGACGAGCCGCTCTTTGCCTTCTTTATTGATAAACAAAGCAATAAACCGGAAATCAAAAGCCATGCAGGGGATGAGAACTATTTAGTAAAAGCCACAGAACTTACAGCCTTAAAAGCTGAAATCCTGGCCTACTGTAAAGAGCATGAAAAAGGCATAAAAGAACTGATCAGCCTTATAAATACAGGGAAAAATAACTTATCCGGCCTAATAAATAATGAACAAGTAAAACCGCTTTTTGCCGAAAAGAAACTATCCCTTACCGCAGTTGCCGAAGGTGATGGGCCAGTCTTCCCTTTCTCCATTCAAAATAGTAATGCAGAAACTTTATTAACAATCTCTATTAAGAAAGCAGATGGCAGTTATCAGCTTGAAAATAAGAGTTATAAAACCTTTGAAGCATTTTTACCGGAATTTATTGCTAAAATAAAAAAGCTGGATGCAGCTTCTCAGCAAGAAAAAATGCTTATCACTAGAAAAGCTGAATTAGAAGCAGTTTTCAAGGAGGAGGCTTTTAAAGATCTTTTAAAAAACAATGGTTTAACCATCGCAGCCGAGCCTCGTGAAGAGTACAATAAAGTTCTTTATGACCTAAAAAACGCCGAAAATAAAACGGTACTTTCCTTTGCTATCGAAATCTCTTCCGGAATGTTCAAAATCATTCAAGATGATAAAGAACTGGATTTATATTCCACACTGGACGAAGGCTCAAAAAAAAAGCCTTAATTTTGCCAGATAACATCCCAAACTACGGAGATAAGCCAAAATCGAACGATGGCCAGTTAAACCTATTGATTGCCGGCAATCACGACAGTCTGGTAGACACCATGATTTTCGCCAATATTAACCCTGAAACACGCAAAGTTACACTTATAAGCATACCGCGTGATCTTTATTATAATGGTCGCAAAATAAATGCCATCTATACCTTATATGGAATGGATGAATTGAAACGTACGCTTTCTTTCATCACGGGGTATAAGATCGATAAATTTATTTTAATCGACATGTACGCTTTTATTGATGTGATCGATATGATTGGAGGTATCGATGTCCATTTGGATCAGCCAGTCATCGACCCCACCTATAAAACTTTTGATGGCGGTGAGTGGGGGACGCTATATTATCGTGCAGGGGATCACCATTTATCGGGAAAACAAGCTCTAAGATTAGCCAGAACTCGCCATACCTCTTCCGATTTTGCTAGAGCTGAAAGACAACAACTCATTCTAAAAGCTTTACAGAAAAAAGCTCAACAATTTGGTTTTGGCGATGCGCTCAATCTCAACCAACTCGTGCAAAATATTTTAGCTAAAACCAAAACTGATATAAGTTTATCCGAAGCGATATCATATTATTTCCGCTACCAGCAGTTTGAAGTGAGGGGAGGAAATGTTTTGTCTTCCGGCAATGTACTGTTTTCTAAATACACAGGAGACATCCAACGTCAGGAACAAAATTGCGCCAATGCCACGACGACAGAAGAACAAGATGAGTGCGCAAAAATAGCCAAAGGCCAATATATTTTGATGCCTCTTAATGAGAATTGGAACACGGTACGTTGGTATTTTCATCAACTTATAGAGTCCTAAAACATTTAAAAAAGAGCCCACACAAATTTTTAGGTGGGCTCTTTTTATAGAAAAATCGTTACTGCGCCTTATTGAACATTGTTGCCAAGGTCAGTATGGAGCTTTCCATGTCCATGCAAGATAAAGAATCCTCTTGCAACATCACGGCGCTTTACAGCTTTAGTAAGATAAAGATTCTTACCTGGGAAAATGCCCTGTTTTTTAGCATATTCAGCTAAGCCACTCAACCATTCATTTTCGGAAGTAATCTCCACATCATCGTAAGATTTTACCGTAGGTGTAGGCATAATTTCATTCAAAATACGGAAAGCCATGGCTAAAAATTCAGGACGAGTTAAAGTCCCGCCCGGTATAAATTTTCCTTTATTTACACCACTTGAATAGCCAAAAACAATTTTATCTTTGCCATAGCAGGCATATTGGAAAACCCAATCGGCACTGCTTACATCGCTAAAAGGTTCATCAGCACCAGTCATATCTTTGCAATAATCCAAAGTATTTTTAAAGACATCGAACTTCTCAGTTTGCTGATTCATAATAGTGGCAACCTTGAGCATTTGATCTCTTTGTAACAGATCATCAGCACCAACTTTTGTTGTGCCAGCATAACCGGTTATAGCACCAACCTCCTGCATATACTCAAAGGCATCACAATCCGTATCATCTTTGTGAAGGTCACTATAACCAGCACAACGCTCATCAACCGGATAATTACCACCACTAGTGGTTGAGCTGGTAGAATCGGTGCCGTCACTCGTGCCATCGCCGGTACTATCGGTACCATCACCCGTGTTGTCCACGGTGCCATCGCCGGTATTATCGCTGCCGTCACCGGTGTTATCACCCCCCAAACCAATAAGCCCATCATTGATAAAAATATCGGGAGAAAAAAGATCAAGAATCAACCCAGGATCAAATGTATCCACCCAGGCATTATCTCCATTTATATCGACAACATTATCATTAATAACAAAAATAGGAATATCATTAGTATTCCCTAAATCGATAGGAACAATATCGATAATTCCACCGCCCGAACTACCGCCTGATCCACCAAGGCCAAGATCAAAACCAAATCCGCCATTAAGTCCACCGCTGCTTCCACCACTTCCACTATTATCATCAACAACCTCAACTTCAAAAGCGCCTTTATCACATGCGCCACTTAAAGCATCAATGCGTGGGAAACCTCTTTGATCTGTAGATCCAGTACAATTATTACCCATATCAACAACATAATCGCTGCCATTTTGATCTGGACGATGTGTGAACATAGTAACTAAGCCCAAGGGGAAATCAGCACCATTTAATTGCAAAGGGATCAAGTCTGCACTCTTAAGAGCAGCATTGGTTCCTACCATATCATGATCTCCTGGCATAAAAGTACAACCATCACTACTCCCCACTAAATTATAATTCTGAGAGGTAAAAGCATTGGTATCATTACAATAAACATCAGGTTTTATGGTGCTGGCAGAATCATCTTTATTGCCGGCTATAATCGTATTATCAAATTTTACGATACCTCCAACATTGCCAATACCACCACCGTCACCCTGATTATTTGCGTTTGGTAAACCGGCTTGGCTACTAACAAAATCTACGACAGGTTCTTTGATCTCATCAGGAACTTGACCAAAAGCTGCGTTTAAAGCAGAGGTAATAGCAGCATCACTATCGGCATGATTACCAGTAACTGTAACATTTTTTAAAGTTAAAGTACCCTGAGAACTAAACATACCGCCACCATTAACAGAGGTAAAATTCGTACTTACCGTACTATTGGTGAATGTAGCAGTTGAATTTGCTCCCCCTAAATATAAACCTCCACCAGATTCATCTCTGGAGACATTAAACGCAATAGTACTATGATCAACATTAAGCTTTCCAGAACCGGCGTTGTGGATGCCTCCACCAGAATTTTTCGAGATATTACCAAGAACACTTACACTATCCAAATTAACGGTAGAAGTATTGCCAGTATTAAAAATACCACCTCCATTACCCTGCTTAGCAATATTAAGCGTAATAATACTGTCATTGATGTTCACTGTACCGTTTGTATTGGCTACAGCAGCGCCATTACCGCTTCCATCAATAATATTATTGGCAATCACGCACTCTTCAATGGTCAGGGTTCCACCTGGTGAAATATGATTAATAGCCGCCCCATTCTGTTGACTCAAGGTACCACCAGTAATATGGAGATGATCAAATTTAACTTGCAAATTGGCCCCCTGAGAGCCAGCGATATCAAACACACGATCAAGCCCATTGCCGCTAATTGTTACTAAGTCTACCGGAACAAGATCATCAGGGCCTTCTATTGTTAGACTAGAGCTAATATTAAAATCTCCGGCAGAGTTATCGCTTGATCCCGGCGGAATAGTAATTTTATAAGTTTTATCGGCAGAGTTTAAATTGGCACCAAGTTTAATAAGGTCGGTACCCGCTACAGCTCCTGCTGTACAGCCACCAAAGGCAGCATTGGTATTTGCAGCCTGAATGGCTTCACGCAAGGAACAGCCATTGCCTGAACCACTGGTATTATATTCATCTTTCGTCGTATTTACATTAATGGTGGCGGCACTAGCAGCTTGAACCGTTAAGACCAAACCTAAAGACATGGATGCAAAAAGAATAGCCATCCTTTTAAGTTGCCAATGGTCTCTTTTTAATAAGGAGTCAACACTCATAAGAAAAAGTTTAAAATATACATACCGGCAACGATAGCATGCTTATTCAAAAAATAAAAACATTTTTCGTCTATAGGTTTCTAATGGCAAGATGTGGTAATAGCCGCCATGCCCAGTGCTACTACAGCGGCGGTTTCCATGCGCAAAACACTTTTTCCTAAAGAAAAACAGGTAAGATTTAAGGCGGCTATAATTTTTTTCTCTTCTTCGGAAAAACCGCCTTCCGCCCCAATAAGTATTTGCAATGCGGTTTCATTATAACTGCCCAATAGTTCCATAAAAGAAGCTTCAGAAGTTTTTTTGCCATCCTGTTGAAGGCGTTCCATGGCTACAAAGATTTTTTTATGCTCACTAGGCGTAAGTTTTTGCAGGAAATTTTTTAAAGAGCCTGCTTCAATAATTTCGGGAATAAGTGCACGCTCGGACTGTTCCGCCGCCTCAATAACAATTTTTTGCATCCTATCACACCGTAAATGATGTTTCATTTGGGTAAAATCTGCCGTCACCAGTATAATTTTTTTTACGCCAAGCTCTGTAGCTTTTTGTAAAATAAAATCGAGTTTATCCGGTTTATTGGGAAGACATAAAATTAATTCCAAAGAAAAAGTAAGTTCATTGTTATTCTCAAAATGCTTTTGAAAGGACAAAATTATCGATCTTTTTTGCACATCGGAAACACTAAAAATATACTCAGGTAATGGGCTTTTTTGCTTTGAAGAGCCTGGTGGAATAAGTGTTATGGTGTCACCATTTTTTACCCGCAAAACCCTCGTAAGCTGGAAGAAAATATCCGGTTCCTCTTTTTCGGTGAGTTCAAAAACGTCACCTTTTTTATTAAGATTATTTTCCGAAAAATTACTAGCGGGATTGCGTAAAAAAAAGCGATACTGACGAGCCATAACTATTATTAAGAAACTAACTGTTTTTTCTGCTCGGTCATTTCAAACATCCGTAATAACGATTTTTCGGCGCGTTGTCGCAGCTCTTCATCAATTTGAATAATTTGCTGTGGCTGAGGATTTCGTAGTGCCTGCAAAACCAGAGCCAGCGTATTTTGTTTCATATAAGGGCAAAGTCCGCACATCCCAATAAACTCTTTTTCCGCAAACTCTACTTTCATCCGATCATTTAAGCCGCATTCTGTTACCAACATATAGGAAGCCGCCGGCGTTTTCTTAACATATTGGATCATCCCTTCCGTACCGCCCACAAAGTCCGAAGCCGCCGCAACTTCCGGTGTACACTCGCTATGAGCCAGCACCTTCACGCCTTCATATTTGGCTCTAAATCGCTCTATTTTATCGGCCTTAAAATCTTCATGCACAATGCATCGTCCTTTCCAGGTAATAAGTTTTTTTGATGTAAGTTTTTGCACATTTTTAGCCATCAACTCATCCGGTAAAAAAATAATCTCATCTTGTGGAAACGCTTCAATAATTTGCAGAGCATTCGCAGAGGTACAACAAACATCGGTCTCCGCTTTTACGTCCGCCGTTGTATTAATATAGGTTACTACCGGCCGCCCCGGATACTGCGCTTTCAATTTGCGCACATCTTCGCCCGTAATGGAATCGGCTAAAGAACAGCCAGCTGAAGCCGCAGGGAGCAATACCTGTTTTGAAGGATTTAGAATCTTAGCTGTTTCCGCCATAAACCGTACGCCACAAAAAACGATCGTATCGGCATCGGTTTCCTGGGCTTTTTGGCTTAATTGATACGAATCGCCAATAAAATCCCCAATACCGTACATAATATCTGGCGTTTGGTAGGAGTGAGCCAAAATAACGGCATTCTTCTCTTTCTTAAGCTGGTTAATCTCCAGGGTCAGGGGGGCGAACATCTTGCATAAAGCCTCACCAAAACCCACATGTTGAAGATGCTCATACAGGCGCTCGGTTTCTGCGCTAATTTGTGCTGTCGTAAACATAAAAAGGATGTTTTCCGATAAAAGTGCCCCGACTGTATCATAAAAGCTAGGCCTTGCCAATTTCAATGCTGACGGAGCCGCTCTTTTAGTATACCCTATAAAAGCTTTATTTTGATCTATGAACACCGACGCCTCTTCCCAACTCGCCTATCAGCCCGATTTGCTAACGCTTTTGCAGGAAAGTTACCAAAATCGGCTCCCCTATATCAAAAAAAATAAGATCGAACTCTACCGTCTGTATAATTTTGAAAGTTCGGAACTTCCGGTAGCCATCGATATTTATAGAGAAAACGCCGTCATCCATCTATTTTCCGATGAAGCTTTGATGCTTTTGCCACTTTTAGAAGAGGTCTTAGGCGATCTCTTAAAGATCAAAAACTTTTTTTACAAAAACCGTACCAAACAAGAAATCCCGCTGCCAACCGCGCCAAAAATGGAGCTGGATATTGAAGAGTACGGCCACACCTTTCACCTCAATCTTTCCGATTATTTAGACATCGGCCTTTTCTTAGACCATCGCGAAACTCGCAAATGGGTAGCATCGCAAAGTGAAAATAAAGTGGTCGCCAACCTTTTTGCCTATACTGGATCCTTTAGTGTGTATGCAGCCAAAGCGGGCGCTACCAAAACCCATAGTGTCGATCTTTCCAAAACCTACTGCGAATGGATCAAGAAAAATCTGGAATTAAACGCTCTGCCTTTAGAAAAAAACTGGGTCTACAAAATGGACGCG